>LUTY01003087.1 GCA_001640045.1 Candidatus Thiomargarita nelsonii
GTTACGCCTTCAAATTCAAGCCTATAGTTTTCCTCCATCAAATGTGAATGGTGATCATTGATATGTATTATATGAGTATGGAAAAGGGTTTCCGCGAATAAACCCAATTTATCATCCCATTCGTTTATTTCCTAATTCGTTGTACTGAATAGCTATATCTGGTGCAAGGTACGCCTTGCACTCCTCAAGAGAATAAATTATTTATTAAGAGACAACCCTAATCTAAATATATCACCCCAGTTTCTTCTGGCATCCTCAGCACACGCCTTTTTTTCACATAATTCACAAAAGACTCAGCATAATCAAAATAAGTATCAATACCGCCTCGTTCTTTTAACACTTTACCAAAGGTGGTATAACCATCTTGACCACTCGCAATAAAAGAATTCATGCCCACTCGATACGTTTTCTTGAGATCAAGAAGAGACCAATTGCCATTGGAATCTCGGATTTCAAGACCAGTGATACGCTGATAACTTGGACGTTTGACTTCAACCGTGTAACGGATACCCGCCGCGTAAGGAAAAGAACCACGAGAGCCGCCTTTATCAAAATAATGACTTAGGGCATCTTCAAGCACTTGCTTGATTTCTGCGCCCGTCATTTCTAGCACATAAATAGTGTCAGAAAATGGCAATAAGGTATAGGCCGTTTCAATGGTAATATCACCCTGAAACACATCAATACGCACTCCCCCAGCATTTTGAATCACCAGTTGGACCCCATAATTTCTACTATTTAATTGTTCTAGGTAAGCTTCAGCCACTATAGGAGCAATCTGGCTGCCATTGGCTAACTTAACACCAGATGGATGGGTGCCAGGGATACGAATATGCAATAAATTATCGGCTGCTTGCCCAATCACCTTTTTGGAGCACTTTTCCATCCGTTTTGTGTAGCTTGCCAATTGTTGAGCGATCAGCGGATCGGGTTTGACAATGTCGATATTGGGATGATTGGCAATAATGGCCTCAATTTTGGCTTGTGTCGGCTCATGCTGTTGAAAGCTATCGCCAAGCAGCAAAATAGGCGCTCCATCACATTCAGTCACAACACCCTTGTCATCAAATGCCACATTCAAAGAACCGACCATATAAGAATATTGCCAGGCTTGGACAATACAAACGGGTTCACCACTGGGCGAAGTGACTTTGGTCGGATAAGGACCCGAGGAAGTGAGACCAAACGTCGTGAAGTCACCTAAAAGTGTATGGGAATCTCCGCCGACAATCACATCAATTCCGGCAACTTGTTGGGCAAGTGCTTGATCTTTCGTATAGCCGTAATGGCTGATCAAAATGATTTTATTAATGCCCTGTGCTTCGAGTTTTTCAACTATTTTTTTGGCGGTTTCCACTTCATCAAAGAAAGTTAAATCTTCACCGGGTTGTGAACTGACGAGGGTTTTGAGTGTATTAATGCCAATCAAGCCCACTTTATCCCCCCCAATTTCTTTAATGAGATAAGGTTCAACCAATCCCTTCAAGTCCTGACTGTTAGAAAAATCAATATTAGCCGCCAGAACCGGAAAATTCGCCTTGTTGATAAAATTGGCAAGTATCGCATTGCCGTCATCAAATTCATGATTGCCCAAGGCAAAGGCATCAAACCCCACAATGTTCATCAATTCTACATCGGCATCGCCTTTAAATAGGGTATAGTACAGCGTACCTTGGAAAGCATCACCACTGTGGAGTACCAGCGAATTTTCTAAACGGAGTTCATTAATCTTGGCGGCGACTCTAGCAAATCCGCCCAATTTAACCGGCGTTGTTACGCCTTCAAATTCAAGCCTATAGTTTTCCTC
>LUTY01003088.1 GCA_001640045.1 Candidatus Thiomargarita nelsonii
ACGTGATCACACCTTCCAATCAATCATTTTGGCGGGAGTGCATGACATAAAGACGCTCAAAGCTAAAATCAGGCATCAAAGTAGCGGATACAACAGCCCGTGGAATATTGCGATTGACTTTAAAGTTGATATGACTTTTCTGCCGCATGAGATTGAGACAATGTTGCAGGATTACAGCATCGATAAGCAAATACAGCTTGACATATCGGCTATTGCACAGCGGTTATATTACTATACCAACGGTTATCCATACTTGGTTAGTAAACTGTGTAAATTTATAGATGAAGACATTATCCCAAATCGGGCTGAAAAAAACTGGTCAGTTGATGATGTCGAAGCCGCCTTCAAAATGATTGTGGATGAAGGGTACACGACTACCTTATTTGATAGTTTGACCAAAAACTTGGAGAACGAACGGGAATTGTATGAGCTGATTTACCATATCGTCATCAATGGCAAAAGTCTCAAATTTACGATTGCTGATCCGATGATTAACTTGGCTTATTTATATGGTATCTTGATACCATCAGAGCAGAAACGCTGTCAAATCCATAACCGCATTTTCGAGCAACGGATTTATGCCTACATGATGTCCAAGTTCATGCGAACCCGAGCAGGGGACATTAATGGTTTTGGCGGACCAGAGTATTTGACCGCTTCTGGTTTGGATGTCAAGCTGATATTACAGCGATTTCAAGCCTTTATGCAAGAAAACTATTCTCAACGGGATCGGAAATTTTTGGAACGCGAAGGGCGGTTATTGTTTTTAGCCTTTCTTAAACCAATCCTGAACGGCAGAGGATTTGACTTCAAAGAACCAACCGTAGCAGATGAACGACGCATGGATCTCGTTATCACCTATCAAGATAAACGCTATATAATTGAGCTCAAACGCTGGTACGGAGAGAAATATCATCAACGTGGCTTGCAACAGCTAAGTGATTATCTGGATATTTACTCACTCAATTCGGGGTATCTACTGATTTATGATTTCAATAAAGGCAAAAGCTACAAAGAAGAACTGATTCAGTTTCAGGATAAAGAGATTTTTGCAGTGTGGGTTTAGATTTTAAATGGGATTCATAACTCTTCAAAATGCCAAATCAGAAGAGATTGAGCAGTCTCAACCCAATGGCGAAATTGTGATTTCAAAAAATAGTGTGTTGCTCAATGGCGTTGGTACTCGCGCTTTAGGTAATGACAGGCTGGATATTTGATCGTTGGACTCTTTGCGGAGCAAAGAGGCAGGCTTTGCGCCGCGTGGGAACGAGAAATAATATCTGGTAAATAGGCATCCTCGATTTAATTCAGACGTTGGCTCGTCCAAGATAAATCTTGGACTCCTAAAAAACCTTAAGATTTAGTACAACTAATTAAGAAATAAACGAATTAAAAACCGCTAAGGATTCATTTAATTCGTTTATTTCTTAATTAGTTGTACTAATGTCTAGTGACATGGTAGCCAGCTCCGGGTGCGTCCCACGCACCCTACTAATCATATGGGGGCCACCATTTAGCACTAACCCATAAGCGTCGAGTAACAACAATCTCAGGGTTATTCATATGAAGTGTTATTACAGTAGCTCGACCACAAGGTGTTTTTCCTAAAATGTTGGTACCATCGGTACTCCATGCAAAATGTTCGCCCCACACCTGGGTACGAGGATTAAAAAGTTTTACCCATTCACCGTTCTTTGGATCACGCGCCCCTATTTGAGTCCCTTTGAATTGGTGACACGCCGTCTAAGCGCAACCGATACATACGTTGTACTCATCATCTTGCCGTTGTTAGTTGACGTAATTCAGC
>LUTY01003089.1 GCA_001640045.1 Candidatus Thiomargarita nelsonii
TATATATAGTACAACTAATTAGGAAATAAACGAATTGAATGACTGGACCTAGTTATTCAGTCTGTGGTTTTTAATTCGTTTATTTCTCAATTAGTTGTACTCAAGGCGCCGTAGCTCTATATATGCAAGGATGGATAAGACGGACAGGATTTTATAGATGCGCGGGCGAATAAGGGAGGAAAAATCTATGTCGATAAGATCTTTCATGATGGCAAAATTCTATGACGCATCCATGCGGGCCATGGAAGAGGCAGGCCTGGCAAGTTGGCGCTCTGAGCTATTATCTTGTACTCACGGAAATGTCTTGGAAATTGGCAGTGGCACTGGGGCTAACCTCCAATACTACCCCGATTCGCTTGAAAGCCTAGTAGTGACAGAACCAGACCCTCACATGCTGACAATTCTTCGAGAAAACATAGCAAATCATTCAGGTAACATCCGGGCAGAGCGGTTTAACGCCAATGACCTCCAATTTCTTGATGATTCTTTTGATACTGTAGTTTCTACCTTGGTGCTGTGCTCAGTTGACTCCCCAGAGGACACGCTGAACGAAATCAGGAGGGTCTTAAAGCCGGGCGGACAACTGGTTTTTATTGAGCATGTCATCGCCAAAGAGACACCTAAGCTGATTAAGTGGCAGAAGTTTTTTCAGCCTTTCTGGATTTACATGTGTGGCAATTGCCATTTAACCCGAGATACGGAAATCTTGATATCAAACGCCGGTTTCTGTTTTTCTAAAATCGACAAGTTAAGATCATCAGGCGGGCCACCTATTGTTTCGCCAACAATAAAAGGTATTGCCATAAACACCACTGACCAAACCTGTGAATCAGGCACCTGAATAATTAACTTCAGACATTGGGATTTCGCCGGATTGATGTTTCGGGAATGAGGAACGATTTCCCGAAACCATTTAAATTGCACTCAATGCCTCTGGACAAAGGTGGTACAATGACAAACATTTGACCATGCCTCAAGTTTAGATAGAGAATTGCGTGATGATGCCAGAAAACTTGAGAACTTTCACACTTGCAGGACGCAGAGCGTCCAGGCAGGCATTCCCACGCAGAGCGTGGGAACGAGATAACTGATAACTGATAACTAAAATGCGTCCAGAAAATTATCACCCTGTAGAACATCCCGCTAGTCACGAGTATGAACTCTATTTTGGCCCTAATCACCCCGGCATAGAAGGCAACTATGCCCTCAAAGTGCGTCTCAGCGGTGACGAAATTGTAGGAATAAAAGCTGATGGCGGCTATTTACATCGTGGCTTTGAAAAAATTATGGAAGATCGCTTATGGATTCAAAATGTCGCCCTAGTCCCACGTATCTGTGTGCCTGATCCCCCACCAATGGAACAAACCTATGCCCAGGCGGTAGAAATGCTCGGCGGCTTAGAAGTCCCAGAGCGTGCCCAATGGATACGCGCTATGATTTTAGAAATGTCGCGTATTTGTGGACATCTTTTTATCGTCGGTGGCATCGCAGCCACGATTGGGCAATACAGTAACATGTTTTGGGGCATTGCTGACCGTGATCGCATACTCGACTTATTTGAAGAACTCACGGGCGCCCGTATTTATCACATGTTTATTACACCGGGCGGTGTGCGCCGTGACATACCCGATGGTTTTTTAGACAGGCTCAGCCATGTTTTAGACTATTTAGAGGCGCGTTTACCAGAATACGACGACTTATTTTTTGACAACCCCGTATTTCATCGCCGTGCTGAAGGCATTGGAGCGATGACGCAAGAACAAGCACTCGCTTGGGGCGTCACCGGACCCAATTTACGCGCCTGTGG
>LUTY01003090.1 GCA_001640045.1 Candidatus Thiomargarita nelsonii
CCACGCCCAAAGGCCGATCATCGTCCAAAGGCGGAGAACCAAAACACATCCGGGCTGATGTAACCGCCGTCAGTGTTTGCATAGCCACCCGCAATTGTTCACTGGGATGCACAAGTTTGTTGGTATCCTGTAAATCACCTCGTGGCGGTGGCCTCAAACCGGTCATCGCCCATTCAATCACTCTAATAGCAGTTTCAGTTGCACTCATCGGATTATCCACCGTGGACAAGGCACCATCACATCTGACTGTCGCACATAAAAACGTAGAGTGCGCCGATTAGGGGTATCCAGATTAATCAAAGCCGCCAGTTGCCAAGGTAAACGAAAAGTTGTGAAATGTAATTGTAAATCAATCGTAGAAAGTCCCATGGTATTCGTCGCCGGGAACAAATGAGTATGATACCAACCCAATAGGCGCTCGTTGGGGTGTTGCTCGCGTAAAGTCCGCTTAAAAGCTGAGAATGAATCCCCAGTATAAGTAAAATGGAGCAAAGAAGCCCCAGTATGCTCTGCATTCACCGCCGCCGTGAGTTCCAATAGGTAAGTGCCGGCAACATCCCTATCTTCATAAACCTGTCCTACCAAAAAACCGCCTTCTTCCACTTGACTAGAAAAGGGCTTGATTTTATCAAATTCATTAAATACCGGCTCATGAACTAAGACTTTAACAAAAGCATTATGCTCGCCACCGCCGGCAATGATCTTAAAATCATCCAATGAAGCTTTAGGCGGTGCTTCTTCTGGAATACGTCTAAAGCCAAAAGAAGGCTGCTCATTTGCTCCATAAGGTGTTACTGCCACGCTGCCTTTGACATAAGGTGTGGGGCGAGAGGTTTGTGGCTTATTTAAAGGTAACACTTTAAGGGGTGGCGGGGCTATGCCGTTCATAATGAGATAAAATCCCCAAAGAGTTTCATTAGGATAGGTGTTTTTAAGGATTTTCTGGAGAGTGTTGGAAATCAATTCTTCAACGGTGTGGGGATGTTGGTAGATGATATGACCATTTTCTATCAGTACGACTTTGGCATAGCCATAGTTAGCGGACAGATTGATAACAATAGGATCACCCGCGAGTAGTGATTCAAACGGTACCGGGTAAACAAGTAAATTAATCAGGGTATCATTTGTCAAAGCGCGATTAAGTATTTGTTGCAGCGATGTTTGCACGATAGGCAACAAAGGCCAAATATCTGGTAGTGCTGTACCATCGGCACGGTAAAGCTGGAGAAAAGCATTCATTTAATCACACCGTTTGATATTAAGTGAAGGGGGAGAAAACAATTCTTGCCCAATGATATCGAGTACCCAATCGCTAAGCGCCAATGTATAAAGCTCCAAACCTTCAAGATATTGATAACCCAAATAAATACGTTTTCTTAACGCCTCATTTTGAGAACGCCTCAATTCCCACAATGGCTTCCACCAATTTGCCACCGACAAGGCATTTTGCAAACGTTGTTCATCAGCAGCCGCGATAGGATCGACTAATACCGAACGAGCAAGACGGACTTGATCAAAAGCCTCTTCACTATAATGAATGGCCATCGCTTCATAAACATCCAGCACAAAGGCGGTTTCTTTATCCCCTTCAGTGCGACGGAGTTGAGCTAATAAATCTTGTCGCCAGTGTCGAATTATCGGATCAACAGTGGGCTGAGCCAAATTCAGTTGTAGCCACCGCCGACTGGCTGAGTGTTCAATCAGTTGGTACACAAGCGCAATAATAGCACTTTGTTGCTCAGCCGCAGGGGTATTTAGTAGTGCGGTTAGCGGTGAGGCTAACAAACAATCCTCAGTCAGTCCAG
>LUTY01003091.1 GCA_001640045.1 Candidatus Thiomargarita nelsonii
AATCATAAGCTAAAGGAATGATATGGCGCGGCGCAAAAAAGGTTTGTATCACAACAACAATATAGCCACTAATAATATAATAATGCAATGGTGTTCCCGTCACAATGCGAAAGGTGCCTAAAGCGATACCAATCGCGACTCCAATCGCCACCGCTATCCGTAGTCCCCAGAGAGTAATACTGCCGCCTGAAACTTCCTTGGCTTTAATCGCAACCGCGATGAGTGAGGGCTCAGCAATAGTCGTTTCCCGATTGCATAAAATACAAAGTTAACAATAGTGCTGACATATTTTAAACCGAGTTTTGTATTTTATGCAATCGGGAAACGTTATAGAAATATGACTCGTAGTCATGCCCGTTCACCGGTTGGCCAACGTGCTCATTGTGAAAATTCCTTGACTCGTGGAACTCGGATTAGCACTATTGGTGCATTAGGATATGAGGGCTTATTGATCATATCTGACTAACCACTTCACTGGAATTATTATTGAAGACTTAAATGTGAAAGGAAAATGGCCTTTAGCTGCTCGCGAATCCAGGTACACATAGCATCCTTGTGATAGCGCTCGTGCCAATACAAAAATACGTTAATGTGCTCCATCTCCATACTGGGCAAGGCATCGCGCACACGCACGTTGAAAAGCTGTTATCGAAAACCGTCCACTACCTACTACTGATCGGCACCGTGCTCATGCCCATCTCCGGTTTCATGATGTCCGCCCTGGGCGGACACGGCGTCGACTTTTTCGGTATGGAACTCGTCGCCCGTAACCCCAACCCGATGAATCCGCAGGAAGTCATTGCACTCAACGGTAGCCTAGCGCAAATCGGGCATACGCTACACTACCTGGCAGGCTACACTCTCATCGCCGCTGTCGTATTGCACGTCATCGGTGCCCTCAAACACCATGTCATCGACAAAGACGGCACGCTACGGCGGATGCTTGGAGCCGAAGTTTAACAATGACCAACATATTGTCCGACTGAGAGAACAGTAGGACGCATAAGCCAACTATTTAATATTAAAAGGAAATAACAGGGAAACCCTTGAAGCCATTAAGCAACGACGTGCTGTAAAGCATTATGATCCTGAACATGAAATGACTCAAGATGAAATCGATCAACTCATGTCGCTAGCCAAGCTGGCACCCACTGCCTATAATCAGCAGAACTATCGTTTTGTGTTGGTACGTGACCCAGGGCTCCGACAACAAATTCGTGAGGCGGCCTGGGATCAAGCTCAGGTGACCGACGCATCATTGTTAATTGTCATCTGTGCTGATATGAAAGCTTGGGAGAAAGAACCAGCACGCTATTGGGCAAATGCACCCAAGGATATCCAGGATTATATGCAGTCAGTTATTGAGCAATACTATCGTGATCGTGAACAAGTACAGCGTGATGAAGCTATGCGCTCAGCAGGCATTGCGGCACAAACAATTATGCTATAGTGTTTTGCAAATGAATTGATAGAACTGGAAAATTTTCAGGTTATAATAAATTATCTTGCTTTTTATCTAACATTGCATCATCATCCCAAAATGAATCTTCGATAAGACGAACTTTTTTAATGATTTTTTGACAAGTTCTTGCTGTCACTTTTAAAAATGCCCTATCTAATTGAACCATTAGGTTATCTATTGTGAAATCACAATTGCGAGCAACTTCATTTTTCACAACTGCCCAGCATATCTCAATAGGTTGAAGCTCCGGGTGATAGGGAGGTGTTCCAACCACGATGGAGGCATTAATGGCTGTTGCGGATGCTGAGCAGATTATGCCACCTAAATCGACTTGGTTT
>LUTY01003101.1 GCA_001640045.1 Candidatus Thiomargarita nelsonii
CCGAAACCGCTTTCTATACCGGTAAAATCTCTTATATCGGACCCACTCCGCTCGACCCTAATCTGGATGCCGCCGGTTGGTATTGGGGAAATAGCGGTGGCAAACTTCATCCGGTGGGACAGAAATCGCCAAATGCCTGGGGGCTTTACGACATGATTGGCAGCGTGTGGGAATGGTGCTGGGACTGGCACGGCAAATATGATTTGACCCGTTCTGACGATCCGAAAGGCCCCGTTTCAGGAACGGCACGTATCTTTCGTGGTGGAAGCTGGAATGATTTTCCGCGCAACAGCCGAGCCGCCTTCCGGGGTGGAGATGATCCCGATTACGCATCCGACGCCATCGGGTTCCGCCCGCTTCGGCGTGCCTTCCCACGCTTTTCCCACGAAAACGCTCCCGATGCGCTATCTCTGGCTGAGGGAGGCTTTGCTCCCCAACCGGCTTTCAGCGACGATTTTGATCCTGGTTGGTCCGCAACTCAATCAGCATGGGAAGTCGCTACCTGGGTCCAGAACGGAGGCCACATGTCCCCTACCCGTGCCCGCGACAATGGCAAGGGACAATTGGTTCAGACAGTAAAGGCAGGCGAACCTTATCGCGGAGGCTCGGTCAATACGTATCATGAATTTGGATACGGGCGTTGGATTGCCCGGCTGAAGCTGCCCTCAGTCCCGGGCACCGTCCACAGCATGTTTACCAAAGACTGGGATGACCGGTCCACTCCCGATGACCCCCATGACGGAAAACAAGCCGAAGTCGATTTTGAATTCCTCACCTACACCTTCGGTCCTGGATATGGCGAAGTCCATATCGCCATCCATTTTCTCAACAAGCATCACTCCCGGTACATCGATATTCCCCTCGACTTCAACCCCGCCGAAGATTTCCACGAATGGGGGTTCGATATCCTGCCCGACCGCGTTGTCTGGCATGTGGATGGAAAGGTCATCTATACCTGGGAATATACCGACTTCATCGACCCAAACTACGAATTCTTCTTTAATTCCTTGACCCGCGACAAATGGGTCAATGGTCCCCCTGCCGAGGATGCACACTATCTCATCGATTGGGTCAAGTTTTTCCCGCTGGAATAACAGTAGAACCTTTTTATTTCAATCAATGGCTGCCATCAGAATAGCGTTCGCCTTTTGCGGGACGGGGTTTGCAACTGGGGAATTTGAATTGATTTGAGCGATTATTTTTCACCCTATTTATAAAACAGTCTCAATGTTTGGGGATTATTTATATCATTTTTGTTTTAGGCTGGGAAATGTGGGTTAAAACGACTGCCCCCCTTTAACATACCCGCCACCTACCGCTTTTAGCCTTGGGATAAATCCCAAGGCGTGAGGGCTTAAAAACTTGAGCATCGAGCTGTAGAAAAGGGGTGTGTCAAGTCTCCTATTGATAATAATTAATTACATTTAATAACAATAAGTTATGTAAATTATGAAAAAAAAACCTTACTTCGCCCGCCAAGCGAAAACGGTGGGACGGCGAGCCGAGGTTATCGCGCCGCAAACAAAATTGCTACCAGCTAATCTCGCTTTTCTTCCCACCGCGCTCAGTCAATTGCACCGTCTTCAATGCTATCCGCCCTTATCTCTCGTGCGTGATTTGTTACAGCTCTTAAAAAAGGGGGAACACAAAGACGACACGCCGTTGAAGCCTTTGTTAGCCCAAAAAGGTATCCAAGCCTTGCGCGAGTTGCATTGGCCGATGACCGCACGGACTGGTTTGCTGGCTCTGCTTTTGCGCGACATTCCCCTGCATGATGACTGGGCACCGCCACCCGAATTAACACCCGCTCATGTGCGCGAGCGTTTAACGACGGTTTTGGCTGGTAAAACGATAGCCCCAAAAGCACCGCCACCCCCGCTCGCCGCCCTGCAACAAGCCGCTGAGCCAATTGATGATCGCTTACTGAGCCTGCTCACGTTGCTTGGTGCCGAGGCGGTGGCGGCTGATCCCGGTTTACCCTTACGTTTAGCGCAACGTGCGCCGCAACTACCGCCTTTAAGTCAACACCAGCGCCGTTTGCTCGGTATGTCTCTGCGCCTAGAAACGGGGAGCCGGGCTCAAGGCAGTGGCATCGGCACCGAACATGCGGGCGTGACTTTACATGGCAATCTGTCAGCACTGCTACCTTCTCAACTGGCTTTACCCCAGCCCGTTTTCCACTGCCGTCATCTCCGTCGTGAATTGCTCTACCGCGCTCGTATTGGTCAACATCCGCCCCGCCTACGTTCCACCATCATCGTCTTGGATATCACCCCGCCTTGTTTTGGCCCGATAGAAACCCTCACTCGCTTAGCGGCTCATATTATTGCTACCTCTTTATGGCAAGCCCAATTACCGGTGGTACTGGTAACCACTGACGATATCGGTTCAGTACATCCCTTAGAGCAACCTGCTGATTTAGTAGAAATTTGGGCGCAACGGAACTTAAAACCGGCCAATATCAATCGGACGCTTTCCGCTGCTCGTGCCATGCGAGAAACATTACATGAAGCTTATGTGGAACCCGTCATTGTCCTGCTTACCCATACTTGGTTTGCTGTAGAAAAAAATATCTCACCTCCGACTGGCTTACGTGCGTTATTTGTGCAATACCCAAAACAACAAATTAGGCCGCCTTTTGCCAAGCATTGTGAACGTTGGGAAAGTGTGATGGCTGGGAAAAGTGCTGGACTTGGGGAAATTTTGGGGCGGTTGGTTGGATGACACACCCCCTACACCTCTCAATGCGATTTTGGCTGAGGTGGATACGCTTAATCCACCCGGAGAGCCATTGATTTTTTTTTTGTGACAAAGTATAGACATCCTAAATGATTTGTGGATGAAAGACCTCAGAGGTTTTCAAAACCTCTGAGGTCTAATTTACAAACTATAGAATTAGCCACAAAGCATTTGTTCAATTGTTTCTGCGCCGAGTTCTTCAAGGAGCTTTTCTAATGTAATGGGACGCATAGCATCGCCTAGTATTTCAATTCCTTCCGAAGTCGTCCTAATTTGAAAACGGAGCCTGCGTCCTTGAGGATCACTGGAATAGTCTTTTGGATGGATTAAGTCCGGTAAATCTTGTTTGAAACGATAATTAGTCATGATTTTTTTTTTCTCACCATCTGCCCTGAATAATTAAACCACAACGGGGACATTTTCCATGGTTTAAGGCATTATGTCGCATTCCCCAAATTTCCCGTGAGATCAGTTTATAATGACATTGCGGACAGAAAGTATTTCGCTCCTTAGTGCCTAAAGCCCGTTCGACATAAACGTATTGTAAGCCAACGTCACAAGCAATGTGCCTAGCTTTTTCAAGCACATCCAGTGGTGTGGGCGGTAAGCGTTGTAATTTAAACGCTGGGGTGAAACGTATTAAATGCCAAGGTATGTCTTTACTGACAGAATATATGGCTTGTGCAATCTTGCGGAGTGAAACGCTGTTGGCATTAATTTTAGGAATGATGGGGGTACTCACTTCTACCCAAACGCCAGCCTCAAAAAATGCCGCGATACTCTCCAAAATCGGTTTGACTGGTGCCCCTGTCAATGCGTAATGTTTATTATTATCAACGGATTTCAGGTCAATATTCACGGCAGCAAGGTAAGGTGCTAAACATTCAATAGCATAAGAGCTTAAAAAACCATTGGTTTTCCAAATAAGTTCTATCCCCTTTTTTTGACCCGCTTCAGCTAAAGCCAGCGTGAGCTCGGCGGCTAGACTGGGTTCAGTATAAGATATACCGATAGCGGCGTTATGTTTTCGGGCAGTAGATACAATTGAGTCAGGATCAACGGGCTCAGCCCGCCACAGTGCTTGCGGTGTCCTACCAAATTGTGAAAGGCGGTAATTTTGACAGTAGAGACATCTAAAATTACAGCCAGGCGCAGCCAGTGTGAGTACTTTGCTACCCGGTTTATAATGATAAAAAGGTTTACGTTCAATGGGGTCTAAATAGTGGACTGCTGAGGCAAAGGTGGCTGTTTCTATATGTTTGCCGTTACGTCGGCGAACTTGGCAAAAACCAATTTCCCCATCATCTGTTAATGCACAAGCATGTGGACAGAGTGTACACAAGAGTGCAATACCTTTTCTTTGGTAAAAGGCTGCTTTTTTCCATTGCATATCATATTGTAGAGTAAGTATATAACTCGATGTTCAAAAGCAGTTGGAGTCCAAAGCTTTAGCTTTGGACTGGCAGCGGGCTAGTCCAAAGCTAAAGCTTTGGACTCCAACATAGTATAAATATTTCATAGTTTTAATAATACCTAATGGACAATAATATACAAAAACTGCGCTCCCTCTTTGAACGTCAAAGGCAAAGCATTGGTAGTCAGCAATGGTGTTTACGGTGAACGTATGGCTG
>LUTY01003093.1 GCA_001640045.1 Candidatus Thiomargarita nelsonii
GGGGAAAACTGAGTTATATCTCAAAGTTTCAAAATTCCAAATTTAGTGGTGCGAAAGCTCTATGTGGAGCGACTGTTTGAGATGTTTCTGCCCCTTGATACGGAACGCTATCAAGCTCGCCTGCTCGCGGAGGATTTTTACCAAAGTGGCGATTTGCAACCCATCTGTGACTTTATGGAACAGCGTTATTTTAAAGTGTTTGACAACCGTGATTATGGCTCGGCGAATGAATTAACCATCAAAACGGCTTTTTTGACAGTTTTATTTGACGATATATCTTATATCATGGACTCAGAATTGGCACTGCAACGACGCTATGCGGATTTAACTATGATTATTCGCCCCGAACGGCGTAAATATCCCTTGAAGGATTTTATTTTGGAATTTAAATACATCAGTTTAGCTAATGCGGAATTAAGTGGCGAGAAAGCGAAACCGATGAGTGTCGATGAACTCAAAGCTTTAGCCCCCGTTAAACAGAAATTGGCAGAGTCTAAAAAGCAATTGCTCGACTATCAAACTCGCTTGCAATCAAAATATGGTGAGGTGTTGCGATTGCAATTGATTAGCGTGGTAGCGGTGGGGTTTGATCGGGTGGTGTGGGAAACGGTTGAAAACAAATAGTTTGGATACCAGAGCGACGGGGTTTTGGCAACCCCGCAGGTATTTCTTATTTAAGATTAAGAAGACACCGCTAACCCAACATAGCGCAACCAATCCTTATTAGCATCACCAAACACCAAAAAATGCGGATTGAGAAGTGACTTTTTAGCATTATAGCGCAGCCTTTGCAACTGCATATCCGTCAAATAACCACCCGCCTGTTCAACCACACATTGTGCCGCTGCGGTATCCCATTCCGAAGTTGGACCAAAGCGAGGATAAACATCCACCTCACCTTCTGCCACTAAACACATTTTTAAAGAACTACCAAAACTCACCAACTTTACATCAGTTTCCAGTCCCTCCACAAATTTTTGCAAATATTCACCACCATGTGAACGACTGCCCACCACCGTCAAGCGATCTTTAGGGCAAGATCGTACCTTGATAGGTGTCGGCGATTGTCCGGGTAAACCCTTAAATGCGCCCGCCCCCACAGCCGCAAAATAGATCACACCCGTTACGGGTACATATACCACGCCAAGAATGGGCTTTTGCTCATCAATCAGCGCAATATTAACCGTAAATTCACCATTGCGTTTAACAAATTCACGAGTACCATCAAGCGGATCCACTAGCCAATAACGTTGCCAATTCTCACGTTCAGAATAGGGAATAGTCGCTGATTCTTCAGATAATATCGGCCAATCGGGGGTTATTTTCTGTAATCCGCTCACGATAGTTTCATGTGCTGCCATATCAGCCTGAGTTAAAGGCGATTTATCCTCTTTTTGTACCACCTCAAAATCAGTGGCATACACTTCCATGATGCGCTCTCCAGCGGCTTGTGCGATTTTGTTGACGGGCTCTAGTAGCTCTTTAATCTCACTTGACATTTTTGGTCTCCGTGCAAGGTACGCCTTGCACTCCTGATAAATTTGTTTTGTTATTATATGTTAATATTCTGGTTTTTGGAGTCCAAAATTTATTTTGGACGCGGCACAAAAAAACTAACCAAAGGAAAATAACATGTCAAACATTCAACGAGCACTCATCAGTGTCTCAGATAAAACCGGTATTATCCCCTTTGCTCAAGCTTTAAGCGAGCGAAGTGTCGAAATTTTATCCACAGGCGGCACCGCTAAATTACTCGCCGATAATGGGATACCAGTCACAGAAGTCTCTGATTACACAG
>LUTY01003094.1 GCA_001640045.1 Candidatus Thiomargarita nelsonii
CTTCGATTTCGGCTAGAATATTACGATTCGTGGCACAAACAAAACGGACATCGACTTTTTGTAGCTGACTACTACCAAGTTTATAAAAAGTGCCCAAGACGTGCTGATTTTTTTCGAGAAGAATTAGAACATTATTTTTTATTAACGCGCGAAGAAAAATTGAATCCATTAGCCCAAAAAGGCTCTTATGCTGGCGCGATGGGAATAGGGCAATTTATGCCTAGCAGTTTCCGTCGTTATGCGGTAGATTTTGATGGCGATGGTAAACGTAATATCTGGACAAATAATGTTGATGCCATAGGCAGTGTTGCTAACTATTTTCATCGTTTTGGTTGGGAAACTGGACAACCAGTGATTAAGGCAACCCAAGTAGATCCCAATGCGGTGGAAAAGTTATTGAGTCTGAAGTTTGAACCCCAATACAGTTTACAACAACTCAAGCAAATGGGATTACGCTATCAGGGTGATGAAGCAGATAACACGCCCAGTATGTTTATCGATTTGGAAACTCAAATTGGAACAGCTTATTGGGTGGGGTTCAAAAATTATTATGTGATTACTCGTTATAATCGCAGTAAACATTATGCTATGGCTGTTTATCAGCTAGCTGAGGAGATTGCTAATCGTTATGAACAAACCCAGTAATATCTCGCTCATAGCAGTCAGCTTAATCGGACTCGCGGCTTGTACAGTTGTCTCCCACGATAACGCGACAGACACCCAGACAACACAATTGCTATCACAAACACTGAAAAAAACGTCTGCACCGCTCGTCGTTCCACCATCGCAACAGGAAATCGTGGGACCAGTAGATAGTGTGGCACAAGAGACTGAAGTGCTGCCTGTAGCATTACCTCTCTCATCACAAACACTGAAAAAAACGCCACTGAAAAAAACGCTCGTCGTCTCTCCATCGCAACAGGAAGTGGTAGATAACTATGTGGCGCAGGGGACTGCTTCTTGGTACGACATTGCTGCCCACGGTACCAAAACCACCAGCGGTCAAATTTACGATCTATACGGGATGACGGCAGCACATGCTAGTTTGCCGCTATTGACGCAGGTTAAGGTGAAAAATATCCGCACTGGTAATAGTGTGGTGGTGACAATCAATGATCGTCTTGACGATGAGCAGCTTTTGATTAAACTATCTTATTGGGCTGCACGTCGTCTTGGCTTGGATAAAAATCCATCGCAAGTTGTAGAAGTGCGTGGCAAATAACAAAGTAGGAGTCGGCCAGATTTATCTTGGACATCCAAGATAAATCTTGGACTCCTACCAAAACCTAAAATTGTGTGATAACTGATAACTGATATGAAAATATTAAGAACCTTACTATTAGCTTTCATTAGCCTGCCTATCCTCGCTCAAGCTGACTTGACTCCCCCAGAACTATCCGCTCCTGCTTACATATTACAAGATTTTTACAGCGGAAAAGTGCTCATGAAACAAAACGCGGATCAGCGTTTTGAGCCTGCCAGTCTGACCAAATTGATGACCGCCTATTTAGTGTTTAAGAAACTGAAGGCTGGTAAAATTAAACTCACTGACGAGGTTCTAATCAGTGAAAAAGCATGGCGTATGATCGGCTCAAAAATGTATATCGAAGTTGGTAAGCGTGTCCCGGTAGAACTTTTAATCAAAGGGATGGTCATTCAATCGGGTAACGATGCAAGTGTCGCCCTCGCCGAATTTGTTGCGGGAACAGAGGATGCTTTTGCGGCTTTGATGAATCAAGAAGCTCAACGCCTCGGCTTAACCAATAGCCATTTTACAAACAGTACGGGTCTCCC
>LUTY01003095.1 GCA_001640045.1 Candidatus Thiomargarita nelsonii
GTAAAGCTGAGTTGGTGAATATGCAGATCGAAGATCGGGTGCGCCTTGATTTTACGATTCCGGCACGCGGATTAATTGGTTTTCGCACTGATTTTTTGACGGCGACTTCTGGCACTGGGCTGCTTTATCATGTGTTTGATCGTTATGCGCCCATCAAGCCGGGTGAGATTGGGCAGCGTATCAATGGTGTTTTAATTTCCAAGAATGAGGGCAAGAGTTTGGGTTATGCGTTGTTTAATTTGCAAGAACGAGGTCGCTTATTTATAGGACACGGCGAAGAGGTTTATCAAGGGATGATTATTGGCATCCATTCTCGGAGTAATGATTTGGTGGTGAATCCGCTCAAAGCGAAACAATTGACGAATATTCGGGCTGCTGGCACTGATGAAAATATTTTGTTGACGCCGCCGATTCGGATGAGTTTGGAACAGGCGATTGAATTTATTGATGATGATGAGTTGGTGGAGGTGACGCCGAAAGCAATTCGTTTCCGTAAGCAGTTTTTGAAGGAACATGAGCGTAAGCGGGCGGCGCGATCTGGTAAGGCATAAGTACTTTGCACGTTTTGAGGTATTTTGGCGACCAGGGGCAACCACAAGGGATTGCCCCTACATGAGTTCATGATTGTTATGTAGGGGCAATCCCTTGTGGTTGCCCTTCTTTTAAAATACCCAAAAATTTCCTTTCCACTGATAACTGATAACTAACTACAAAATCTCCATGTTGGTGACTTGCTCATTCTCGTCTAGTTGCAAGCGCACTTGACCATAACAAGCTACTCGATCAGCAAGACACCCCGCTCCTTCCATGATTAATTCGTCAAAACGCACATCAACCAAGGCGGTATTTTCTGCTTGTGTTAGGACGGTGATTTTCAGCGTTTCATTGTCAATCCACCCATTTTGGGTGGTGAGTTGGCTTAATTCTCGGCAACTTTCTAAATATTCTTTAATGTTCATTGGCACTCCGTTTTAAGTATTGAAGTCGCTATCTCGTAATCCGCGACGCAGAGCGTCGAATTTGGGACAAAAATTTCAACATGAATAAACCGATTTTATTGCTCTATTTAGAAAATAACTTTTTCAAAGCCTTTATTTTATTGATTTTGTGGAGCAGTGCCGTTTTCTGGTTATTCCAGCAATATCATATAACTTTAGTCATTCTAGGGCTCTTATGGATTGGGCTTAAGCATATCCACAATTGGCTTACCCATTTAATAGCCGCCCTCATCCCCATTAGCTTAATGTGGATCCTTTATCACACAGTAACGCAAGCATGGTGGTTGGCAGATGATCCGACTTTCTTACAAAGTATTATTGAACATGGAATTTTTTCACACTTTTATCAAAGCGAAATGTGGAGAAGTTTAATTTTTGGTACCAATTGAATAAAACCAGCCATTCCGAGAACCGCTTGATCTTTTCGTGAGAATGGCATCTTGATAGGAAACATTCCGCTCAGTTTCATAAACCCATGCACTCACCGTAAAATCTGTGTTATTTAACCTCAATGCTGGTGTATCCATGACTTCTATGAAACTGTTCGTACCATCAAACCTATACGCACTCTCCACATTCCCAAACCTATCCTCAGTCAAAATAGCACCATGCACTGTCCCATTATTCCCATTCCCCGATTCATCCTGAGCATTTCCATCAAACGGATAATAGGCAACCAAGCCATCATTCAAGTCAGCCATCGCCCCCGAAAACCAAGATAATCCGATTGCAATTAAAAGTATAGCACCTAAGTTTTACCATCGTATTTCTCCTTTAATTAAAAAAAGACTAATG
>LUTY01003096.1 GCA_001640045.1 Candidatus Thiomargarita nelsonii
GACCCCCTTTAGTAAAACCTAAAATTTGGGTGACCAAGGTATAGTAATAACCGATGGAGTGAAAAAAGGGAATGGAATGTAATAATTTCATATTGCCATCAGTGCATTCATACACTTTGGAACAATAGCCATCTCCGGCTGCATCTATAGTTATAGTCAAACACTTTGAATAATTTGAAGTAAAATAGGCAGAACAGGCATGGCAAAAATGATGATCGTAAACTTTCAATGGTAACTGATCTAGACCATAATGGACTAAAGTATTACGTATTCTTAGAAGTCGCTTAAACTGCATTTTTTGGTACAAAAATCTCAGTGTTTTTATACCTGTCGTCGTACCTAAAATCAAAGAGGCAATACCTATGTGGGAAAGTCCTCCTAAGATTTGGCGGGCAAAAGTCGCTTTTTTTGGAATACCAATATGAATTTCACTGGCTAGAGCAATACCTTTTAGTTGATGAGTTAAATGCTGTGTTTCCAAATACACCAAAGCTGATTTGAGTGCATTATGAGGAAATTCCGCCTGTAATTTTATACGAGTGAGTCGCTCTTCATTTATGGCAAAAATAATTTTGCCATTTTGAATCAAGCTGACTCCAGCATCAGCTTCTTCAGAAATTCCTAAAATTATCATTATTATTACCTATATCGAGAATTATCAATTTTTAGACGGTTTGTCTAAAGATTAAGTACCCATTCACAAATTTAACGGTATTTTGGAGTCCAAGATTCGCCTTGCCCAAAACTCCAAAATACCTGAAAACTTATCGTTCAGTACTTAAACCGATTGACAAATTCTTATCTCAATTGGCATGTTTTTATGCAATGAGAAAAGAAAAGCACCTATCATTCCTTGGACCTCTGCGGGTTTGTAGGGACTCCCTTATTGACGAAAAATTTCTTGTTTAACAAACCGCAAGCTTTTATAAATGTCAATTAATTTATCCAAATCGGTACTGTCATAATTTTTGCTGATGGAATATTGATACTTATGTTGATCTAATTTGCTTAAAATCACAAAGCTCCAATTACCACCGATAATATAAGCCCCTTTTATGCTTTGAACATCATTTAATTCTACTGCTGCAATCAATTCTGCTAATAGTTGGGGTTCTGGATTAGAATATTGTAGTCCTTTTTTAAATTCTTGAATAAAGAAGTAAGGTTTTTCTGGATATTCCAAACCCGTTGCCACAACAAAATCTGTGAGACCTGTTATGATGAATTGCTGGGTTTCATAAACTAAAGTTTCTTCATAAAAATCTCGAATTTTATGTTTAACCGATTTATAATCGATTTTATTTAAAATAGGTGCAATAAAATGGATTTTTAAATCTTCTTCGTTGTAAACTTTGACAAGATCAATTTCTCTTTCTAATAATGCGGTTAAAAATTGAATTTCTTCATCAGTCAATACCAAATCACAATTTAACCAATGATTAAATATCTGATGATCATATACTCTTTCCAGATCGAATAATGTTCTTAATTCTTTAATGGTTATCTTGCTAAAATTATAGGTAGGCACTTTAAGTGCTTCCTCAACCTCAACCTTATCCTTGATAATTCGTTCTAAAGAAGCAATACGTTCTAATAATTCTAACTCCCGATCTTTAGTCATTTAGTTGTTTTCCTTTATTTCAATTCAATCTATAGTTTTTCAGCTTTATAAAACTGTGTCATTCCTATGAAAACAGGAATCTAGAGTTTGAATTATTTATCAGAACATCTATAGCAATAAAATAGGGGACGAGTTCAAGCTCTATGAAGTTTGATGATGCTTTTATTTGGA
>LUTY01003097.1 GCA_001640045.1 Candidatus Thiomargarita nelsonii
CCCGCCCCTGCCAGTCCAATTCTTCAATAATGGCTTGACAATGTTGCGCCTGTTCATCGGGCGGCGAAAATAGTCCCTTGGTTAAAGGAAATAACGAAAGCGCGTGGGCTCAAAATAGACGAGTGGAAATTGAAGTGAAGTATTAAGGCAACTCCCAAAAAATAAAATACCAAGGGCAACCACAAGGGATTGCCCCTACAGTTAGCGATAGTTTGTAGGGGCAATCCTTTATGGTTGCCCCTTTTGGGTATATTATTTTTTGCGAGTTGCCTAAGTATACCTACTTAACTTGACATATTCCCCTTGATCCTGTTAAATAGCCGCCTTGTTTAGGTGCTCGTTACGAGGTAAACGGGAAATCGGTGCAAACCCGATACTGCCCCCGCAACGGTAAATAAGTTAAAGTCAATCATTTAAGTCACTGCGTTTTACGTGGGAAGGCGATTGGCATATAGCTACTTATGAGTCCGGATACCGGCCTAAACATGTTTTTATGCGTGTCGCGGAGGGCGACAACAGACATAAGGGACGATTGCGCCCGTTTGTCACCTTTTCCTCCGCTGATATAAATTCATGTGAAGAGGAAATCCATCTTGAAAAAATCTCTTACCAGCCTGATTTTTGTTCTCTATCCATTTTTAAGTGCCGCTGAAAATACTCTCCCAACGCTCATCGTCACAGCCACTCGCACCGCTCAAACGGTCGATGACTCACTCGCCTCAGTCACGGTGATTACCCGTGAAGACATTGCCAATAGCCAAGCCTTAACTTTACCCGACATTTTACGCGCTGTACCCGGTTTGGACATTAACAGCAGTGGTGGATTGGGTAAACCAATCTCCGTGTTTATGCGTGGCACCGAATCTGACCACATTTTAGTATTAGTCGATGGCCTTAAAATCGGCTCAGCCACTGTGGGTAGCGTAGCCTTTGAGCATTTACCCTTATCACAGATTGAGCGCATTGAAATTGTGCGTGGTCCCCGTTCTAGTTTATACGGCTCCGAGGCTATCGGTGGCGTGATACAAATTTTTACTCGTCAAGGCAAGGGTATTCAAGCCAGCGTTGGTATGGGCGATGACACAACCTATCATCTGACCGCCGGAATATCAGGCGCGACTAAAGAAAATTGGTATAGTCTCTCTGCCTCTCATTTGCAAACGGAGGGCTTTAATGACTGTCAAGGCAATACCAGCGGTGGCTGTTTTACCATTGAGCCTGATGATGATGGTTATGATAATTCTTCTAGTACTGCCAAACTGGGTCATCGCTTTGGGGACAGTCTGACTATTGAAGCCCATGCCATGCGGGCGCAAGGTCATACTGAATATGACTCTTCTTTTGATAATGAAGCGGATTTTGTCCAACAAATATTTGGTATCAAAGCGGACTATGTTGCAAGTGATCAATGGCAGCTCAATCTGAGTGCCGGCTCAAGCCGTGATGAAATAGATAATTTTGGCAATAACGCGCCAAAATCCTTTTTTCATACCACTCGTACCATGACCACTTTTCAAAATAATTTTTTATTACCAAATGAAAATATATTAATCGTCGATAGGGTTTTTAACCATATTATTGTTTTATTTTTTTTTACGATTATTTATCAATCACCAAATCATTCTTTTATTTTTCTTCGTCGCTTATATCATCAATCCTTTAGGCGTGCTTCGTTTTACTCTTTTATATCCAATTAATACTGATCCGAGTGCCATTTTTTTGAGTTTACTGATCTTATATATCAGTGTCTATTTTAATCAGTTGAATTGGATAATCACTTTATTATTGACT
>LUTY01003098.1 GCA_001640045.1 Candidatus Thiomargarita nelsonii
CCGAACCAATACATTTTGTTTGTTGGGCGGCTCGTTCCGGAAAATTGTGCCCATCATCTGGTTGAAGCTTTCAAAAAAATAGATACACATTTGAAATGTGTTATCGTTGGTGATGCTGCGTATGCTCAGGAATATATAACTTCTCTCAAAACCAGAGCCGAAGGTGACCCTCGCATTATCTTTACTGGCTATGTTTTTGGCGCAGGATATCACGAACTCGGTTCCAACGCCTATATTTTCGTCGAAACCTCCGGGGTTGGCGGAACCCACCCAGCATTGCTAGAAGCAATGGCTTTTGGAAATTGTGTCATAACCCACAACACCCAGGAAAATTTAGAAACTATCGGTGATGCCGGGTTTAGTTATGATGGTAAAGTTGGCGCAGATAGCTTACAGCAATTACTTGAAAAATTATTGGCTGAATCTGAAATGGTCACCGAGTATCGCCAACGAGCTAAACATCGTGCTCAAATCCATTACACTTGGGAAGTCGTCACCAATGAATATGAACGCTTGTTTTACCAATTGACAAAGCAAGCACTGCCCAAACGACTTCAAACAACTACATAGCATTATTTTCACTGCTTCAAATATTCGCTCCTTCTCATTTCAATAGAACTCAGTAACGAATACACAACTTGTTGGCATTTAGCAGCGGTTTGTAAAAAGCTGGGGTTTCAGTGGGAGGAATATTTTCATATTGATTTTGCGCTATTGTGTTTTTTTTTGTTTATGAAGGGCGTGGTAATATACGAAAATTATTAAATAACTGGTTGAATACAATAAGGAGGAGCCATGAACCCCAGATTACAGAGAGCACAAGCAGTGCTGAGAAAAACTCATATGCTTCCATTAGTAGAGTATATCAGATACTTGGGAAAACAGTGTCGCTTGCTGACAAAGAACTTGGCGTTCAAGCGGGCACATCCGAACGTTGCCCTTCCGCCAGCACATCTCGCATTCGACGCATATGGCTCGAACAATTGGATGTCCTACTGGAAGGAAGGAAAATTAGTGGCATCATGGGTGGTGGATAAGTTGTCGGAGCATAAGGAAAATTGCAAGACCGTTCTTGAATGGGGCTGTGGCCCTGGTCGCGTCATCCGCCATATTCCAAGTCTGCTTCAAGATTTAGACTGCTTCGGTACCGACTATAATCAAGAGTCGATCCTATGGTGTTCAGATAACATACCCGGAATCAGGTTTGCTGAAAATAACCTACTCCCTCCTCTGCCATTTGCGGAGAACATGTTCGATGCAGTCTATGCAATATCTGTGGTAACACATCTCTCAGAGCAATGTTGTCTTCACTGGATGGACGAATTGTATAGGGTTCTGAAGCCAAATGGTTTGCTGTTGATATGGACCAATGGTGATCGCATCTCGCAATTAATTCTGCCGGAGGAAAAGGCAGAGTACGATTTGGGGCATTTTGTTGTAAGGAGTCGCTACGAAGAAGGGAAGAAGATGTTCTTGTCCTTTCATCCGCCAGAATGGGTGCACAGCAGATTACTCCAGCATTTCGATATCCTTTGCCACTATTCCGAGGAGTGTCCCGGAAGTCAGGACGTATGGGCAGCCCGTGTTGTAAAACAGGATTTGTCCAACAATCTAGCTGGAGGTAACGCATGACAGCACTCCTCGGCCTAACGGTTAACTTTTATGGATATTCTCCCCCCTGGTGAAACCATAGCTAAATTGGGTTTGGAACCGAACCAATACATTTTGTTTGTTGGGCGGCTCGTTCCGGAAAATTGTGCCCATCATCTGGTTGAAGCTTTCAAAAAA
>LUTY01003099.1 GCA_001640045.1 Candidatus Thiomargarita nelsonii
ACCAACAAAAATATACATCCCTCTAAAGTCGTACAAGTTGGGGATGAACTCGAAATCATGGTACTCGACATTGATGAAGAGCGTCGCCGTATCTCGTTGGGTATCAAACAGTGCCATTCCAATCCCTGGGATGAATTTGCGGCCACCCATAATAAAAACGACAAAGTGGTGGGTCACATCAAATCCATTACAGACTTTGGTATTTTTATTGGCCTGCCAGGTGGTATTGACGGCTTAGTACACTTATCTGATATTTCTTGGAATCTCCCTGGTGAAGAAGCGGTACGCAACTATAATAAAGGTGATGAAGTTGAGGCCGTTGTCTTAGCTGTGGATGCCGAAAAAGAAAGAATTTCCTTGGGTATCAAGCAATTGGATCAAGATCCTTTTTCTAACTTTATTGCTCAAAATCCTAAAGGCAATGTAGTCAAGGGTGTCGTCACTGAGCTTGATAACAACAAGGCTATCGTTCAACTGGAAGAAGGCGTAGAAGCTGTCTTACGAGTTCAAGAAATAGCGCGTGAGCGTGTTAATGATGCCCGTCAGCGATTAAAGGAAGGCGAAGAGATAGAGGCCAAGATCATTAGCATAGACAGAAAAAAACGCTTAATAAGCCTATCTATCAAGGCATTGCTTTCGGAAGAAGAAGAAGCTGCGATTCAAGACTATGGTAATTCACAAACCGAAGTCAGTGCCACTTTTGGCGATCTGTTCAAAGAACAGATGGAAACCAAAGAATAAATACAGTTATCAGTGTTCAGTTATCAGTGTTCAGTTATCAGTGTTCAGTTATCAGTCAACAGTTATCATAAATAGGATTTTTTTAAATAGGATCGAGAAATAATAACTGATAACTGACATAACTGATAGCTGATAACTGATAACTGATAGCTGATAACTGATAACTGATATGACAAAATCTGAACTGATCGAAGCGATTGCACTAAAACACACTCATTTATCCCAAAAAGATATTGATTTATCAGTTAAAACTATCCTAGAACAGATGGCACAATCTCTGGAAAAGGAAGAAAGGATAGAAATTCGTGGGTTTGGAAGTTTTTCTCTACATTATCGTCCTCCTCGAATAGGACGTAATCCTAAAACGGGTGAACCTGTGGATTTGCTTGAGAAATATGTCCCCCATTTTAAACCGGGCAAAGAATTACGAGAACGAGTCAATAAAAAAGCCCGTCGTGTACGCATAAGATAATAGTTTGCGATTTATCGCCGCTGGTAGGCGATAAGTCGTCGAACTCAATAACGGCTCAAACAATGATTGATTTCTTATGGCTATTATTGCCACTGGCAGCAGCCTCTGGGTGGTTAGCAGCACGGGAACCGGATTCAGCCCAAACGATAGAAAATTATTTCAGCGATGCCAGCCAACTTTTGCCGAACGCCCTAAATGTGGCTAATCAGCGATCTTGGCAAGCATTAGAATTCGCTATCATTGGTCCATCCCTTCAGAGTAAGTTGAAACAATGGTTAACCAGCGAACAAGTCAAAGCCTTTAGCCGTCAAGTTGAGGAAGTGTTAACGCAACAAGGTCAAAAATTCCGGCAAGCCTGTTTGCTTGATTTACGTCGTTTACAAAGCCAAAATGATTTGCAGGCGAGTGGTACTGAAATTGCTACACTTTGCAATAGTTTTCACCGCTTTACTGATCAGCAAAGCTTAATTGATAACGCATGGCAAGTGGTTAAAGAGAGTGGAAAACAATTGGATAAGGAGGGGTTTCTTGCATTAAGCGAACTGTTACAATATCGCCCTCCAAAAGGTCCTC
>LUTY01003100.1 GCA_001640045.1 Candidatus Thiomargarita nelsonii
CCTGTCTTACTAAAAAAAAAATCTCCCCTTTTTAAAAAAGAGTGGATTATGCTGACAGGGCTGTGCCTGTTATTATTCTCTAAGATTACTTTTGCTCACTTTTCAATACAACAGGCTCAAACACGCTTAGTTGATGAGGTATATGTGTTAAATGCTGAATTCGATTATAACTTCACTGGAGTCGTTATTGATGCACTGCAAAATGGAGTATCGCTAAGCTTGAGACTCAACATCAGAATTGAGCGTGAACGAGCGTATTGGTGGAATGAAACGATTACAATACTGAAACAAAGCTATGATCTGAAATATTATGCTCTCAGCAGACAATATGTACTCAAATATAGTAATAGACAAGAAAATTTTAGCAGTTTGAATGCCGTCTTGTCTCGCCTCAATAAGCTTAAGAATTTTCCGTTGGTGGATAAACATTCGATAGAAAATGATCAAACTTATTGGGTTTATTTGCAAATCTATTTGGATATTGAATCTTTACCGGTTCCCTTACGTCCAATAGCATATCTATCTTCACAATGGCGTTTAAGCAGTGATTGGTATTTATGCCCGTTAAAAAAACATTAACTTCTCAGGAGTGCAAGGTACGCCTTGCACTCCAATTAATCTCCATGCCCCGCATTAAAATAAAAAAATGGCTGAATGTCGGCATGGCAATCATACTGGTTGCCTTATTAGTTTCCTTATGGATGATTGCCGAGGCACTGCAAAATTCTGAGCACTTTGAACATTTATACTCCATCCTGTTGCTTATCAATGCGGTGGCATTATTAGCCTTGTTGGCACTGATCGGCCAGAATTTACACCATCTTTTCACTCAAGTCCGTAAAAAACATGCAGGAGCGCGTCTAACTGTTCGTTTAGTCATTTTGTTAGTCATGCTATCCAGCCTGCCCGTCATTATTGTTTATTATTTTTCCCTAGAATTTTTGTATCAACGCATAGACAGTTGGTCTGATGTCAATATAGAAAATGCTTTGCAAGATGCGCTCGACTTAAGTCGAGCTACTCTTGATGCTCGTATGCGTGAGGCTTTGAAAAAAACCAATGTTGTCGCTGATGAAATCGCACTTGTCAGTGACGAAAGAGTGACTTTACAATTGAATGAATTACGGGAACGCAGTGGCGCCTATGAATTAACGCTATTAGCCTCTAATGGGCACATCATTGCGTCTAACAGTGCAGAGATGGGACATTTATTGCCCGCGCTACCCAATGAAAGCATATTATTACAACTCAAACATGCGGACAGTTATATCAACTTAGAGCCTCAACATGAGCGGGGATTACATATTCGCGTGGTGGTTATAGTTAAACGTCAGCCAGTGCGTTTACTCCAAGCCTTATTTCCGATACCAAGCCGCGTCCGTGAATTGGCAGAGAGTGTAGAAGCTGCCTTTGTGAACTACGAAGAGAGAATTTATTTGCAGCAGCCGCTGAAACTGAGTTTCACATTAGCATTATCTTTAGTCTTATTGTTGAGTATTTTCAGCACGATATGGATGGCTATTTTTATAGCGCGTCGTTTTGTTGCCCCGCTCAGTGATTTAGCTGAAGGTACTCGCGCCGTTGCCAAGGGGGATTATCAAAAACAATTACCGGTTAAACACTTAGATGAACTAGGCTTTTTAGTACAATCCTTTAATGAGATGACACGTCGGATTGCACAAGCACGCAATGAAGTTAAACAAAGCCAACAATTAGCCGACAATCAACGCGCTTATCTGGAGGCAGTGCTAGAGCGTTTATCTTCTGGTGTCATTTCGCTGAATTA
>LUTY01003112.1 GCA_001640045.1 Candidatus Thiomargarita nelsonii
ATAGGATTTTTCACGCTCCTAAAAATCCTATTTTTTGAAAAAATAGGATTTTTCACACTCCTAAAAATCCTATTTTTTGAAAAAATAGGATTTTTCACGACGGCTCGATTTCAGCACCAGAGTGGGGATTTCCGCTCTCCTGCACTACCAGTAATACGAGGTAAAGTTGTAGCCATATTATATTTCCTGTAAAGTGTCAATCTGGCACATAATGTAGTGTAAGTATGACATCATTTGCACCACCGGTCAATATTGGCACAAACAGCGCATAACAAGACGCTCAAGAAAGGGTCTTGCCTAACTCAGCGGGCAAATTTAAGCTTTGTGGTTTCAGGTAGTTTTGTTGTAGATTCAAGCTCAGTGGCTTGATAATATTTTGGAGTCCAATCTTGGACTCCAAAATACCACTTATAAAAATTCTCCAAACATCGGATATAAGCGATAAAATTTATGGTAAGCCGCTATTTGCTCTTTTGTTAAGTTAAGCCCAATGTCTTTCATTTTGTCCTCTGATGGTGGCTCATCAGAAGGCAAAAGTTGGTCAAATATCAATTTTTCCTTGGGTGTCAAAAGTGGAACACCGATTGAATATTGTTCTTCTCCCGTTAGGTACTCAAATTTATCAAATAATTGGCACTGTTCTAAGCTGCTCAAATGTTCTTGGTTTGCGATCATGCCACCTACCGTTACCATCGGGGCACCGTCTTTATAGTAAAAATTAAACAGGGGTTTGAAATTGTTACCTGATTGTCGAGTAGCTCTTTTAATGTGGGCAAGTAACAGATTGCCAATAAATTTGGGAAATTTATCCTCTTTATGAACTCTTGATGGTAATGGTTCCAGCTTGAGATCACCCACATACTCATCTGTATAGTATCTAAATCCTGTTTCAAATTTTTCTCTATTACTCAAACTCTTATGAGTAGTGTATGATGAGGTTAATTCGTCCCCCTTTGCTCTTATCTTGCCGGGATGGGCATTGACCGTAATAAGAAAAACACTTCCGCTGGTGACTTGACGACAGACAGTAAATGTGTCGCCAAGCACAGGGCCTTCCAGCCCACTGTCATAGTCCAACCACACAATAGAGGGTTTATCTCCCAAGCTTAGCTGGGGGAGAATCGTTGTGGTTTCACCATATTTAACCTCTATGCAGGCAAAAGGTTTATTGAATTCAGCCCTCTGTGCATATTCTTCCTTTTCTATAGAGATCATATCCTTAATCTGAAGCATTTTATGGACTAAAATGAAATCAATAAACCATAAGGAACCCAGTCCAACATACCTATAAGCCTGCATGTTGAAATAAGGTTGTAAAGCACTCAGGCACTCGACTATTATTTTGCGTTCCACGTTTTTATTAGGACGCAAAGCATAATTGACTAGATCAAAGGAAGGCATATTAATACCCACTGGCTTCAGTTTCCAAAAAGTCGTCAAAAATGTACGCACCGGCTTCGCTGTTCGTTATAAAGGGGGCATCAAGTGCCTCCTTCACTTTTATGACATCCCTTTTCGGTTTGTAATATTTTATCTCCGCCATCTCTAGTGTGGGGAATTTGCTGAAATGCGGTAGAATCAAAGCAGATTGTTCGGCAAGTTGTGTAATTGGCGTTAAAGCCGCTTGCCTTTCCATTGCTTTAGCGCGTGTTAAGTCCTCCTTCCTCTCATTGGTATAATGAATATACCGTCTGGTTGCGTTTTCCATTTGGATAAGCGCACGCAGGTAGAGAGGATTAGTCAAATTGAGGTCTCGTTTTGTCGTCGTCCATGGCAGCAGCTTAGGATCGGCAGCATAAAATGAGATTATGCCCATAAACCCGTGGTATTGAGTATGCCATCGGTAAAATCCTCCGTTTCCCCAAACCGTCTTTTTACTTTTATCACCTGCTAAAACGATTCTGCCGTTGCAAGCGACAAACCACCCCATATATGGAATGTGTCTAAGCTCCTCTCTAGCCTCATTAGAAGAAGCATCATCGGGTGGCAAATCATTAAATCCAGCAATAATTTTAATGGACACGTCCGGGAAGAATTCATCGACATAATAACTATTCTGCGGACGAAAAACCTCACTTTCGCGTAACTTGAAGTCGTAAGGTTTAACCTTGTAGCCATTAACAATTATCGAAAAACCATTGTGTAAAGGAAAAACGTAATTACGGGCGATTGTTCCCCTCAAGATATTGACAAAAATGGAATCGGCAAACTCTTCATTGATGTCTTTGTTAAGATTTTGTATCTCAATGCGTGTGCCCGGATTGGCCCATTTTTCTTCACGTTTAATTTCAAAATCCCAATCATTAGCATTTTCCGCCCACCGATTCACATCAATGTCTAGGGAAAATGCCGCCGTTTTGGTGGAGGATTGAATGCGGATGTGCTGACCTATCTTAAAGATAGCCCTTTTCATCCCGAGACTAGACAAGCCAAGAGAGTACTTGGATTCGGTGGAGACAACGGCTGGTTTTCCAAAATGGAACGCATCATCCGGGATGCCACCGCAATTGTCTTCTATCGAAAATTGATTTTCGTCTAAATTGATTTTAACTTCATAGCCTTCATATATTGGTCTAAGGACAGCCTCGCCTTTCTCTCGACAGATTTGTCTCCTTGCACCATCCAAACAGTTGTCAATCAGATCGAGAATGCTATCTTCTAAGGCAATATCCTTAGTTATCATATTGATAAAATAAGCTTTGCTTGGAAAAGCAGAAATTATTTCGGACATGGTAGTAAAACCCTTGAAACGTCAAACATAAAAGGAGTCCAAGATTTATCTTGGACGTCGGCTCGTCCAAAATAAATTTTGGACTCCACTATATCGTAATACCACAAAACATCGACAAATTCCCCGTAATTCTTTCTCCCACCCGCAAAAATAAGCCGCATGGCATCGCATTGATAAGAAATGAGCCAATCAGCAATTTGCCCGTATAATCTCCATCCCATGTACTAATCGTTGCCTCCGGCATTTCCATATATTTTTGATACACCCTTTTTTGTCTATAATAATATGCCGTTCTATCTTCATCAATCACATTTTTTTGGGCATCAAAAATAGATATGCCGCCCCCTTCTCTCCCCCAAAAGGGTTTAGCAATATAAGTTTGGTCTTTAAAAAAACGCTCATCAAAATAGGTGGGCAGAAAATATTTTTCAATCAGCTTTAACTCTTCAACTGTGAAAAGTGTTGAGCCTTGACTTAAAAATGAGTACACAATAGCCATAACCGCCTTGCTTTGCATGATAAAGGCACTGGGCGGATTGATGATTTTGACAACGCCTTTGGCAATATGATCTATAAAAATCAGTCCCTTGTCTCTGCCCTCGTCTGCCAGATCTAAAAATTCTAAGGGGTATAAGCGATAAAGATAATCAATCTTTTCTCCTTTCGGAGTGAAGAGTCCGTTTTCTGAAATCACAATGTTGCCGACATGAATATATCTTGTTTGTTGATTTAAACAATTATTTCTAATTAATTGAACGCTTTCTCGCTCTTCATCGTGCCAATTGAACGAAGTAAAATAAATGGCATCTGTCGGCTTGATTGAATAATCTTGTTTAATTTGTTCCCATGCCTGTTGTATGTTTTCCTCTAAATGGTTTGGTGATTGGCAATCATGTTCTTCACAAATGATTCGATTGCAGACTGAAGTTTCTAAATATCCCAGGGGCGTGTCGCAATTGATCTCAATGACTTTAATCTCATCACCATTGACAATTAAATCGAGCCTGGCAAAGTAGCTAAAATAGCGACTGATGAGGTTTTTTAAGCCATGCGTACTGGCGGGTAAGCCTAATTGCAAAAATAGGGAATCATCATCACATAAGATTTTGTAAGTCTTTTGCAAAATATGGGCAATTTCTTGGGTGGCTTTGATAATGCGGTTCCATTGATATTTTGGCATTTTGTATAAGTCAAAAGACATATATTGATGCCATTCATCATTTTCAAACAGCGTACCCCAGAGAAAATTTTCTTGTCTCATTTTTTCATTGATAGGTACCCATTTTTTAAGATATTGTTCGGGGCTCATTATCCACCTCGACCTCTGAACCACCAATAAGAACCGCCACCACTGTTCTCGCAATCTTTGTTATAATTACGGTCATCACAATCCTTGTTGCTAGAGCAAGCGCTGAGTGTCAAAAAACTGCTCGCTAAACCGATAGAACTTAATATCAAAAACAGTCTCCGATTAGTCATTGGCATGGGTGGCATCAGTTTCAGGGTTTCTTGCGCTTGTAAATGACCTTGTTCTGCGGCTTTCTTGAGCCAATATTTGGCCTTGGATTTGGACGGTATAATAAGCGCTTCACAGACGCTTTCCTCCGAAACCGATCTT
>LUTY01003102.1 GCA_001640045.1 Candidatus Thiomargarita nelsonii
AGTGAGGTCTTTGGATTTAGCTGTAGCGATTTCCTTGTCATCATGCACCCAAGAACACTGTTCACGGATATTCGCTATTTCCACTTTGAATGGATTCAGCCCTGCATCTTCTGCCGCTTTTCTAAAAGTCGCTTCGTGCATTTTTGGGCTACAGGCGGATACAATGCAACCATCTAAATGATATTCTTTGATGGCATTTTTGAACATTTCCTGTCCGGGGGCTGAACACATGAATTTATAATCTTTCACAAATTCAACACCACTTAAGTCACCGGTTTTTTCGGCTACCTCGGCAGTATCCACAGTACGGGCAATGTTGTTGCCGCACTGGCAAACGAAAACTCCAATTTTTGCCATAATTGATATCCCCCTAAGTTTTGAATCGCGGATTAGCAATAGGGCAACCATAAAGGATTGCCCCTACATAAGTTCATCTAAATTGTAGGGGCAATCCCTTGTGGTTGCCCTTTATCCGCTAAATAACCGGCGATTTAACATCCCAGCGCCGCTTTTTGACTTCATCAATAGCATAATTGGGCAGGATCATGGGACTTTTGACACCCCGATCTAATCCGGTCTCACTCAGCGTTTGACCATACTTGCTAACATGCTCCAGAGATAAAGTCCCCTGTTTTGTTCCCGCTTTAACCGCTTTAGCGGCTGCAAAACCAGCACGTCGCCCGAAAACGAGAATATCTAACAAGGAATTACCCATCAACCGATTGCGTCCATGAACGCCACCGGTGGTTTCTCCAGCGGCAAACAGATTAGGTATGCTAGTCCCAGATTGCTCGTCAATCCAAATCCCCCCATTTTGATAATGCAAAGTGGGATAAACCAACATCGGGAATTTGGCAATATCAATACCAAATCGTTGAAATTGAATGTATTTTGCGGGCAATTCTCGTTTAACCGTACCTTCGCCATGCAACAGATCGATCATGGGGGAATCAAGCCAAACGCCCGGTCGCCCAGTCGGGGTTGTTATCCCTTTTTCCGAGCCAAGGCATTCACGAATAATCGCAGCTGATTCGACATCACGCGGCTCCAGAGGAAAAACAAACTGGTTGCCCTCAATATTCACTAACTGAGCCCCAAGTCCACGTACCTTTTCGGTTACCAAAAGACCCACATTTTGTTCAGGGAAAGCAGTGCCAGTCGGATGATATTGAACCGAATCCATGAAACAAAGCTTCGCACCCGCCCGATAAGCCATGACGAGTCCATCTCCCGTGGCACCATAATGATTGGTACAGGCAAAGCCACGATAGTGAAGTCGGCCGGTGCCACCGGTAGCGAGGACGGTCGTTTTGGCTTTAACGACCAAATAAGTACGGGTTTCCATATTATTAACAATGGCCCCGGCACATTTGCCTTCATCATCTAACAGCAGCTCGATTGCTGGCGAAAAGGATAGAATCTTGATTTGCTCATCATGGTTCCGTGACTCATCCCGTAACACCCGCATAATTTCTGCACCCGTCATATCGCCAGCAGAGTGCATCCGTTTACGACAAGTACCGCCACCGTGACGAACCTTCATACGCCCATCGGGGTATTTGTCAAACATGACGCCCAAACTTTCCAGCCATTCAATGATCATGGGCGCATCATTGGCCATAGCCGCGACTAATTCGTGGGTATTACTGAAATGTCCCCCCCCGATAACATCAAGGTAATGATAATAGGGTGAATCGGGTTCCTGATCCGCTGCCTGAATACCCCCTTCTGCCATAACCGTATTAGAATCACCTTGGCGTAACTTAGTGGACAAAATCACTTTGCA
>LUTY01003103.1 GCA_001640045.1 Candidatus Thiomargarita nelsonii
AGTGCTGCGGTGGTATATTTGGGTCGTCATGTTTTTCGCTCTATTTGGAAAGATTTTAAAAAAAGACATTTCATCAGTGTTTATTTAATCTCTTCAATTCTGATGATTGGTATGATTGCCACTGGACAACTGGTTTTAGCGGCGATGGCGGGACTTTTGGGCGGTTTCATCGTCAAACTGATCAAAAAAGCTGAAGACAACTCGCAAAAACATTTGATTGACGTTTTTTCAGGACATCCTAGCCAAGTTTGGTTAGAAAAAGACGGCGTGGAAATTCAGGTTGCCTTTGAAAACTTGCAAAAAAACGATGTTGTTGTTGTTCATGCAGGGGAAATCATTCCCGTCGATGGTGTCATCCAAACAGGTTCAGCCAGTATCGACCAACATATTTTAACAGGTGAAAGTCAACCCGTAGAAAGAACGGTGGGAGACGCTGTTTTTGCGGCAACCCTTGTATTAGCGGGACGCATTAGTATTCTGGTCGAAACCGCTGGCGAAGAAACAGTTGCCGCCAATATTGGGCATGTGCTCAATAATACTAAAAGCTACAAAGAACAACTGATGCTGCGCGGCAGAAAATTTGCCGACAGTTTGCTGCCCCTAGAATTAGGTGCTGGGGCGATTACTTTGGGGCTACTGGGGCCTGTTCCTGCCATGGCAGTCCTGTGGTCAGGTTTGGGCTATCGTATGATTATTTTTGGTCCCATTAGTGTGTTGAACTATCTGCAAATCCTATCGCGGCAAGGCATTCTGGTCAAAGATGGGCGCGTGTTGGAGTCTTTGCGTCAAGTGGACACGGTGGTGTTTGATAAAACCGGCACCTTAACGCTGGAACAACCCAGCATCGGTGCTATTCATCGCTTGGCGCACTACGATGAAGAGCAAATCTTACGCTATGCCGCCAGCGCGGAATATCGTCAATCCCACCCCGTCGCCAAAGCCATTATCGACAAAGCGCATAAACAAGGCATCACGCCATCCACACCAGAAGCAACCAGTTACGAGGTGGGGTATGGTATTAAAGTGCAATTGGAACAAAAATCTGTGTGCGTTGGCAGTGTACGTTTTATGCAGCGCGAAGGCTTGGCTTTGCCCAAACGATTGGATGACCTGCAACGGCAGGCGGAAGAACAGGGGCATTCGCTGATTTATGTAGGTATTGATAATACTGTAGCTGGCGTATTGGAGATGCAGCCCAGTATTCGTCCCGAAGCACATAAGTTGATTGAAAATTTGCAACAACGCGGGCTGAGTACTTACATCATCTCTGGCGACCACGAACAACCTACGCGCAATATTGCGAAACAATTGGGTATTGACCATTACTTTGCAGAAACCCTGCCTGAACACAAAGCCGATTTAATCAATCAATTGCGCGATGAAGGCAAATTCGTTTGCTTCATCGGCGATGGTATCAACGACGCTATTGCGTTGAAATCCGCACAAATTTCTATTTCGCTTAAAGGAGCGTCCAGTGCAGCAACGGACACCGCACAAATTATATTCATGGATGGCAACTTGGCCCCGCTAAATCGGTTATTCCAATTCACGGACGAATTTGAACGCACCATGCATAACAATTTATTGCTGAGTATCGTACCGGGCGTAATCAATATAAGTGGCGTGTATTTGCTGCATTTCGGCATTGCCACCAGCATGGGTCTTTTTTACGCAGGCTCAACCGCGGGCTTGAGCAATACCATTCTGCCCTTGATAAGGCATCAAGATGCGCCACGGCAAAAACTAGAGAAATCAAATGCTCGATAATCCCCGTTACTTGCTAAAG
>LUTY01003104.1 GCA_001640045.1 Candidatus Thiomargarita nelsonii
CCATCAATGCGCTTTATGGATTACATGAAGCGCTGGTGCTTTTAAAAGAGGAGGGGCTGGAAAATGCGTGGGCGCGACATGAGAACAATCATCAAGTTTTTCGCGCCGGTATTGAAGCGATGGGTTTGTCTTTTAAGGTGAAAGAAGGGGACAGATTACCACAACTTAATGCGATTAATGTGCCTGCCGGTGTCAACGAAGCTGAGGTGCGATCTCGCTTATTAACTGAATATAATCTGGAAATTGGTGCGGGATTAGGTAGTTTAGCGGGTCAGATATGGCGTATTGGCTTGATGGGTTATGCTAGCAACCTGAAAAATATTTGGTATTGTTTGAATGCGTTGAAAGCGGTTATGTAAATTAGCAGGAGTGCAAGGCGTACCTTGCACATCTTTTGTCATAATATGTTCAGTACAGGACAAAAAATTGACCCATCAATTTAGGTTATTAACCTAATAATAAATAATTAAATCAATGAGTTATATATTTTAATGTCCTGAAAAAACATTGTCTAAAATATATGTATGCTGAAATTCAGCAGGTGCTGCTGAATTTCAGCACATTTTATTTATTTGTTAAAAATCAATCTGGTAATCAATTTCATGCTGATTTAAATTGTTGAAAGGTGCTGAAAATCAGCATCTCCATTCTTCTCTCTACCGTTTTTTTTATAAAAAAGTGCTATATAATCAATTATATATAATATTGGCATATATAATGCTTTAAAAGGAATAATTCCTTGCCCAAACCGGGTGAGAGCAAAGGTTTATTATATTTCCGCATTGGGAGAAATAGCATGAAAACTAAACAAAAGGGTTTTACCTTTCTTGAATTGATGAGCACAATTGCGACTGCTTGTATTTTTGCACTTTGGGCCTTTCCTAGTTATACAGAGTACCTTCAACAACAAGCAAAATATTCTGAAACAGTGCAATCGGATTTTAAGGAACCTCTTTTGGGAATCGAAACTAAACCTGATGACAAAAATTGGTTTATTACAGCTGTGAATGTAACAGATTCAGCCCGTTACACCAGCAATAATCTTGCTAAACCAGAATTATGGAAGAAACTAAGCACTCAAATGGAGGAAGGTTCTCCCACTCTTGTGCTTGTGTATGATAGAACAAGCCATACCTGGAATTGCACGAGCAACTTGACTTCTTTGCCGAAAGAATTTGCCGAAAAATAATTTATTTTTTTATTTTTTTCGAGAGTTTCGGGAAATCCGCTACGCTCCATTCCCGAAACAACGAAACAATACCGGTGGAGTTGCCAAAACCCCGCCGCTCTGTTTGTTAAGTCCTCGTAATCGCCTCCACAGGCACATACCGTGCCGCTCGCCAAGCAGGATACAAGCTCGCAACTAATCCCAAGACTATAATGAGTACATTCGCTGTTACAACATCTGAAATCTTCAACACCGGATAAATCAGGCTACTTAATCCGATCATCTCGTAACCCGCCGCATAGCGCGAAAAATCAAGCCCTTCTGCCGTCAATACCAAGGTTGCCCAACTGATGAGATTGCCGACGATTAAACCGATTGCTAATAAAAATAAGGATTCAAACAGAACTTGTCCGACTATCCAGCGGGGTTTCATACCCAATGCCTGAAATAAACCGATTTCGCGGGTGCGTTCAAAAACGGCCATCAGCAGCGTGTTGACCAGTCCAAAAGCCATCGCGATGAATACCACGAAATACCATACTAATAAAAAACCCTCGAAGACATTGGCCATGGCTTTCACCAGCGGCGTCATTATTTGCCAAGGTTGAATATCCAG
>LUTY01003105.1 GCA_001640045.1 Candidatus Thiomargarita nelsonii
GCTACGGCTCATCTGCGTACCATTAGGACGCAACACACTGATTAATCGTCCATTTCCATCATAAGCATACTCAGTCACACGAGCCAACCGATCCGCCGCATCATACTTTTGTAGATAACTTTGCTGGACAAATATAAATAAATACCCAGTTTTTGGATTTCTTTAAAAATGTCTTTTTAGCTCTTGATAGGCACCCGGCAAATTTCTATCAAGAAAGTAATCGTTGACAGGATGAATGTCCTTTTCGCCTTGATAATTATCCCGTAGAGGATACTGAAAGTTATCGGCTTTTTCATCCAGCAGCCCCGGGTAAGTACCCACTACCAATTGATGAGCATTGGATTTGATGAGCAAGGGTGTCTTGTCGTCTTGATGACATTCATAGCCATCTAATTCAAGCAATCTTTTTAAGGCTTGTAATTGTTGGGTTTGTTCTGAAACGGCTTTAATACTGGAGCATATAACGTAGCAAGTCGGCTGCCAGATAACGATCAAGCTGTTCATGCCAGTATTGATTTGCGTAAGTACTGAATCATGAATTTTATGATATTATGAACGACACTAAAATGACTAATACTCCTGAACTCAATTAGAGGTTAAAAATGAAAATTCCCGTTAAGTTTGTGTCCCCTTTAAAAGATGAACAAGTGAACCAATTAAAACAATTAACTCTTTATAACGCTTTTGGGGGAGCTAATAATTTCAACGGCTTACCTTTGCTCATCTTTTTTTAGCTATCGATTGTTCAATCGAACTATCGAGATGCCCTGTTTATAAGGAGATATGACACTTTGAGTTGTAAGGGCTTATGAATAGGTTCGATTGCTTGGCGAGACTATAAAAACTGTTAAAACGCCACGTTAAAGCTATTGTAACCCCCTGAAATTGTTATGTCCCCCAAAAGCGTTATCAAGAGAAAAACCTTGAATCGCAGATTTGACGGATGACACGGATTACGCGGATTTAAAATAAAAGTCAAAATATCCACTAGGTAATGAGTGTTTTTAGGTTTTTAATCCGTGTCATCCGAGTCATCCGTCAAATCCGTGATTCAAGGTTTTTAAGTGGTACGGCTATTTGATAAACACTGACTTCGTATCCGCCCTCCTGCACTAGCCATTCATATCGCGAACTGTGCTATAATCTCCACCCATTTGCGAGCTGGTTTACTTAACATTAAACATTGGAGTTTGAAATGCTCAAAGTAGGATTTGTCGGATGGCGTGGAATGGTAGGCTCTGTTTTGATGGAACGGATGCGTGCCGAAAATGATTGGAAAGGGTTTGAACCGATCTTTTTTACCACATCACAGGTGGGTCAAGCCGGCCCAGATGTTGGCGCAGGTGCCAAACCGCTTTCCGATGCCATGAATATCGATAAACTGGCAGAGATGGACATTATTCTGTCCTGTCAGGGGGGGAGTTATACGACGGCTGTCTATGAAAAACTCCGTGCCCGTTGGGATGGTTATTGGATTGATGCGGCTTCAACCCTGCGTATGGCCGACGACAGTATTATTGTGCTGGACCCAGTGAATCGCAACGTCATCGACAAAGGACTGGAAAACGGCATCAAAAATTATATTGGTGGTAATTGCAATAGCAACCAAAGTTCTTAGTGGATTAAATCGAAAATGAATACCAATTCCACAAACAGCATTGATAAAACTCAGCTCATTGCTGAACTACAGGCTATATTACCTGCCGCCTCAGTGCTACATGAGACAGAAGATCTCAGACCTTATGAATGTGATGGATTATCAGCCTATCGAAAACTGCCCTGG
>LUTY01003106.1 GCA_001640045.1 Candidatus Thiomargarita nelsonii
AACAAGCCAAAAGATAAGGATTTATCCTGAAAATGAACCTCTGTGGTTTGCTTCTTTGAATCTTTATCGGCGTGCTTATAACTTAACCGTTGAATTCATGAGGAAAAGGCGTAAGCCATCCAGCGAATTCAGAACCCAAATTTGTGATTGGTGCAAATTAGAGTGCGAAGAACATGACATAACTTACAACAGCAACCTCGTTTTGGCGGCCTATCGTAAGGCTTGTGATACACGCTCAGCTGTGATTAAAAAAAGGATCAAGGGTGAAAAAGCTGAGATGTCTTTCATGTCAAGAAATGCTCCTAAGCAATATTTTGTGGTGCCTAAATTATCACCTAAAAAGCAAATATTTCCTAGAATCTTAGGTGGATGTACTTGGACAGAAGATGCGCCAAATGAAGCCATAGGCAAAACGGTTATCGTAACATACACGAATGGTCAATGGTTTGCTAGTGTCAAATCAAATCAGTCTGTAGAGCCAATAAAAACTCAAGCTTTATCCATTGTTGCTCTTGACCCTGGTGTCAGAACGTTTCAAACCGCTTTTAGCGGAATTGATGCGGTTAGTTATGGCGATGGCTTTGTTAATGATCGGTTAGCACCACTCATGTCGGAACTTGGTCGTCTTTTATCTGCACGCGATAAACTTCACCGTGAGGATAAGTCTAAACAATGGATTAAAGATAGGTTAAAAAATCTCAACCGAAGAATTCATAAGGTGCGAGCGAGACAACAAAACCTAGTAGACGATTTACATCGGCGTGTGGCTTACGATTTAGTTTCAAATCATGATGTGATTTTATTGCCTACTTTTGAAACCCAACAAATGGTTTCAAGGCGTGATGAGACACGCAAAAGATTTTTGAGACGCAAAACGGTTAGAGGAATGTTGGGATTAGCCCACTACAGGTTTAAGCAAACCTTAAAGTGGATGGCCAAGAAATATGGCAAAACGGTGAGAGATGCGAATGAATCTTATACTTCAAAAACCTTGTGGGACGGTTCTATTTTGAAAAACTTGGGTGGGAAAGCCTCAATTCTTTTCCAAGGTAAAAGAGTGAACCGGGATAGTGCGACCCGTTTGACCTAATCAGTAGGGACAAAAATCCTGAAGAGACAAAGTCTTAAGTTGAAAACTTGCAATGTGGTGTGAGTGCTATATGCCTACTTCACCGAGCGATGCAGCAGCTCGAAAGCAACACCCGCCGTCTTATAGGAAGTAAGCGTGCAGTGCAAGGGTGTAAAGCCCCAAAAGGGCAAGCGTAGTGAAAATGGTACTTTCCGTCAGGTCGGTCATTCACAATCCCCTAGTGGGATAAAAGGTTTTTAGGGGCTCAGGTCGTATCTCGCTTGGGTCCGGCTGTACGATACACATCCGATTAAAGGTTAGTACCGTAACTTCACATGTAAGACACATTGTAGGAACGGGGAAAAACGGTGTAGTGGTACACTTGCTGGAGTGCAAGAGAATGTCCCTTTGGACATTGAGCGTCGGCACCGGATAGGATTGAGTCGGAAGCAAAAGCCGTGTGAAACCGTCTAAGGGGGAACGCGGATATGCTGAATGGCTCACGGAACAACTATAAGTTGTATAGGCAATTGAACCGATTGAAGCGGTAAAACGCTTCGTGACAAAGAGGTTAGGTCTAAGCCCGCAAGGGTAAGGAGTTAGCAAAAACATGAAAACTTTTCCAAAGTATCAAGTGAAAGATGGTCAAGTGACGGTCTGTGGAGGCGGTCATTGTACCGTCATAGCAGATTGGAACGACATCAACTGGAAC
>LUTY01003107.1 GCA_001640045.1 Candidatus Thiomargarita nelsonii
ATCAGAGGCCGCTATTGCGCCCATCTCCGTGCTCCCATATAGATTCACCAGAGGGCCAAAAAAGGACTCAAATTTGCGGAATTTCTCTTCTTTAATCTTGTCACCTGCCGTCACCAGCAGCTTGTAGGGCCTAGGGGCAAGGTTATTGGGACACGACGGCTTTATTTTGGAATATTTCTCTCCAAGTTTTATCTGCCAAAGCTCTCCCAGCGACTCGAAGATGTTCTCGTAACTTTTCACGTTCTTCTTGCTCTACTCGCCTTGGAAGATATTTTTTTTTCCACTTCTCAAAAGCAAGTTGTCTATTGCTTTTCGTTTGTTTTTCCATTGCTATCACCTCGAAAGTAATTTGCCGTGAAGTGCATATTTAATTCAGGGTTGAAATAATGCTTTCTTTTTATCCAGATAAAGCCATCACCCTTAGAAATGATGGCAACATCAATGGGCCCACCAACGGTTTCAGGTGTCATAGTTACTTTACGTTTAAAAGAAGTGAGGCTCACTAAATTTTCGGCCACCACAGCTAACTCATCTTTTGGAAGATGCTGCAACGTCTCCAAAATGGGATCGATGTAGTCATTATTTTGTTGTTCGTGTACTATTTTATGGTATTTTTCAATGGCTTGTTGAGTAATACTTGCTAACTTATCTTTTATTTCATCCCTCTGTTTAGAACGATCTGGATATATCTCTTTAGCAATATTCTCTTGATATTCGTTAAATATCTCTTCAAGACGTTCTAAGTAAAATGTGTTTAGCTCTGGTGCAATACCGCACATAAACATATCAACCATTTCAGATTGTGCAAATGGCACAATTGAAGCTGTCAACTGGTTTCCTATCTCGACTGTTCTGTCTTCTTTATATTTAAGTTTGTCCTGTACAACACAGTCTATTTGATAGGAATAGAGTGAGGGATAAATTTCACGCTTTCCAAATCCAGCTATTACAATACCTGATTTATTTTCTGGAAAAATATCTCTCGTCATTAGACCGGCAATGATTTGAGTGAGTTTGTCTAACTCATTATCTATTGGTAATTGATCAAAAACCTGACGGGCTACCCGATTGAGGTCTTCTTTGTAACAAGCTATAAATTCTCCTAGAAAATCATCTGAAAACATTGGCAGTAAATTATGATTTTCTATTTCGTCAAAATGTTTGCCAATCACTTCCGAAATGAGGGTTATCGTATATTCCTCTTCATCTGTTGCCATTAAATCGATTTCTTCTTCTATTCTTTGGATTATTTCATCTAAAATGACAGAGAAATAACCAAATGCTACGGATTGAACGTAGTCATTTTTCATATTTTCTGACAGAAAATAATCCGATTTTGACAAACATTTTAGAAAATCATCGCAATATTCACGCAATGTATTAAAGCCGGTCGTGCCTAATTCCTCTCGATATATTTTAATAAGCGTTTCCCAAGGAATAGACATAAAATCAGCGCCACCGTATATCATTATGCCTACGGGTTGATATTTGGACAAAGTAAATATCTTATTGGCAGAATTATAAATTTTTTGATTACCGGGGCCACTAATAGTAACCGCACTGTCTGCGGCAAGAGCAACGCCGATTTGATTGAGAATAGCTATCTCTGCTGTCATAATTTTTGCAATTTTTTGCCATATTGTGCTGGGCAAACCTATCTGTTTGCCCCTACAAAATGCCACGTATGTAGGGGCTTCCCTAAGTGTTCGCCCTGATCCAGAAGGCTTAATTTAATGGCATTGAGTTTGCAATCCCGTCCATAACGCTTTCACCCCTCCCCT
>LUTY01003108.1 GCA_001640045.1 Candidatus Thiomargarita nelsonii
GCTGGACGGAGGTAGAAAATGTGCCAGTGGTTGAGGATGAGAAATTCCATTTGCGCTACATTACAACACAATTACATAATTACCCCGCCCATGTCATGAATGAAGCAACCGTTTGGGCAAGAGCTATTTATCCACTGTTACGATTGGCAGAACAGGGTGATATTCTCGCTACGTCAGAGGTGACTTTAAGCGTCCAATATTCAAAATTTGAGCTGAATGGGATAATTGATGGCATTTTGGGGAAATGTATCGCGGGTCAATTAGAGACTCCCTATCTGGTTGTTATAGAAGCCAAGCGTGGATTGGAAGGTAAAAATCCACAACCTCAACTCTATGGTCAATTATTAGCCGTCGCTCATTTGAACTGGGAAGATAACGGCAACGAGTGTTAGAGCTTGAATCACCGTGCCTTGGACATAGTTTATTGCCAGTTGTACTGTGTGACTGCTCCCGAAGAACGCGCCCAAGAGATAAACGAATTGCTTATGAAAGAAAATGAACCAATGGATATCGAAGCAGAAAATAATGAGATTGACAATATTTCCCCTGAAAAAATCGATCCAAAAGACATTGATATAACCGCAGAACAAAACAGTTTATCAACAATCATCGGCATGATTGAAGATGATACTATCGATCTGAATACTGAATTTCAGGGTAATTTATGGCCAGAAACGACTATGAGTCGGTTGATAGAATCCATTTTGTTGCGTTTTCCTATACCCGCATTTTATTTTGATGCATCAAATGATGAAAAATGGTTAGTCGTCGATGGATTACAACGGCTTTGGAGTTTCAAAAGATTTGTTGTTGATAAAGACTTAACTCTAAAGAATTTGTCAATCTTGACTGATTTAGAGGACAAAAATTATGAACAATTAAGCCCAATTTTAAAAAGAAAAATAGCCCGTTATCAAGTCACAACCTACTTGATAAAACCGGGTACACCCAAAAAAGTCAAATATGAAATCTTTAACCGAATTAATACGGGAGGTTTAGTTTTAACTAAACAAGAAATACGCCATGTACTTAACCAAGGCAAACCAGCAAATTACTTAAAAGAACTAGTTGAAGATAACCGCTTTAAAGCAATTCTGGACGTGACTGATCAACGTATGCAAGCCCGCGAATTAATTTTGCGTTACCTCGCATTTTCAAATACACCTTATACAGAATATGAACCGCCTTTTCCTTCATTTCTTGATAAAGCAATGGAACAATTGGCTCGGCTTGAAGATAAAAAATTAGACCAGCTTAAAAAAAATTTATGGCAGGCACTAGAAACTTGCCAAAAATTATTTGAGCAGCATATTTTTAGCCGTTCAATCCTGACAGGTAAGCGAAAATTAAATGGCGCACTTTTTGAGGTGTGGACAGTATTGATTGGACAATTGAATGAGCAGAAAATTAAGCGTTTAGTTTCGGAAAAAGATCGCCTAATTACTCAATTTAAATCTCTTATGCAAGACAAAGAGTTTACCAAATCAATCTCTGGCTCAATCTCAAGTAAAAGTTCTGTCACCATGAGATTTAAAACGATTGAATCTATGATAAAGGAGATACTGAATGATCAGTAACATTTATTTAAAAAATTTCAAAGCCTTTCAAGAAACTGAAATACCGCCCGTTCGGTTAAATATTTTTACTGGCTTAAATGCCTTGGGGAAATCTACCTTTCTTCAATCTCTGCTATTGCTCAGACAATCCTATCGGCAAAATACTCTGTTAGATAAAGGATTATTACTCAACGGAGAGTATATTGAAATTGGTAAAGGCAAAGA
>LUTY01003109.1 GCA_001640045.1 Candidatus Thiomargarita nelsonii
GATCACATGGCTTACAGGAAAGGCTCTCCCATTTCCAACAAGTACCGATCCGTATTCCAGTCCCATCCTTACATACCACCGTTTTATCTGGACAATCGGCAAATGCCGCATTTCCAATGAATGTCAAAGCAATAATCATAATAATACTATATTTCATTGATTTATCAAAAAAAAAATTTAAAAAAACTCACTCAAAAATCCCTCAAGGATAAAATGTTTTATGGTTCCCACGCAAGCGTGCTCATCGTTATACACAAGTTTTTTTTTAATGTCAAAAAAATCCTATTTTTTCAAAAAATAGGATTTTTAAGCCAGAGTTGGTGTCAAAAAAATCCTATTTTTTCAAAAAATAGGATTTTTAAGCCGGAGTTGGTGTCAAAAAAATCGAAGGCTCAAGTCGGAAAGACACTTGTGTATAACGACGAGCGCAGGCGCGTGGGAACCAGAATAAGCGTAGGCTGCGTCCCACGCACCGCTGAAATTCTACCTGACATAACATTGGACGCACCCTACTTTCGCTATTCTTTGAACAAAGCCTGCAACCAATTAATGAAGTTACTTGCTTTACCATCATCAAGGATATACTGTTGGCTTTTGATAAATCTATAGGTGATAGCCTTGCCAAGTTGTGTACCTGGTCTTTCTTGCCAAGCGAGCCATGTATGAATAATTGCTTTGGATTTATGGGCTTTAGTAAATCTATTTTGCCCAGTCTTGATAATGTTGTTGACTTGATTTTGAGCAATAGGTAAAAGTTCATCGTCTTCTGGCACTAAAAAACGAATAAAATCTTCTAACATGCCCGTCTTATCATTATTAGGCATTAACCAAATACCGATAGTGGGCAATTCTTCTTCTGGCTCAACAATAATTGTCCCTTTTGGATTAGGATTCTGAGGAATTTGTTTATAGCCCTCTTTTGTAAGCCTATTTTTTAAATCTTGCCATCTTTCTAACAAGTCGGTATCTGCATCAACCACAATACCGATAACATCATAATTGCCGCTTTTGATGGCAATTGAGAACGCATTTAGTGACTGCCTAATGCCATTAGCATCACGTATTTCAAAATGCTTATACGTGATCTTGCGTCTTTGCAACAGTCTTGAAATCACATATTTATCATCAATGCCTTCGACAATTAACAATTTTTGAATAGGTGTCATGATTTATCTAACTTCGATATTTTGCTCGACAGCAATCATAATGTCTTGGGTTTTAAAATTGACCGCTTTTATCTTATTTTTTTTAGGTAATAATTTGATCACTGCTGCGTCAGTATCATCATTTTTGGCGATTTCTTGGAAAGCCCAGAGCGTGTCCAAACTGTGGGTGGTAGCAAAAATCTGTATATTGAGCTTATCCGAGAGTTGGAAAATCATCTTCCAGAGTGCCGCTTGGACTGACCAATGTAGCCCAGTGGCAAATTCGTCAATGAACAAATAAGCGTTTTCGCAATGCACCAACGCTAATAGTGTTCTTAGAATATGATTAATGCCGTCTCCCATCGTATTCAGTGAGACGGGTTGCTTAGTTTCACGCAATTTGACAATGGCTTTTTTTCGGTTGCTAGTGTCATCAATAAAGGCCAACCTTTCTATATTGTCATCAATAATTTTAAGCCCATCAATGAGATATTGTTCTTTTTCGGACAGTGCGATCTGTCCCCATATTTGAGACAAAAAATCATCGGGTTCAGACAAACTGCCACTGACGAATACCTGATGGTTCGCTCTCTCGGTTTGCGGGAAGCTTGAGAGTAATATTTCTTCTACG
>LUTY01003110.1 GCA_001640045.1 Candidatus Thiomargarita nelsonii
CGTCTTCAGGCAAACTGAAGTCCCAACTGGTGAATTTGACACCGAAAACGGTTAAGGTACTTGAATTAGCTGGGACTGCGGGATTTTTGAGCGTTAATACCATGTTAAAAGTGGGCTGGGCGATAACGCCGCTGGGTGGCGGACTTTTGGCGCCATCGCCTAAGAGCAATCGAATCAAGGCACCATTGATATGCGCTCGCTCTGCAAAGCCATAGATGTTGATATTGCCAGGGCGCAATTCGGTGGCAAAACGTTTGCCTATTTCATGATAAGGTCGCACTTCATTTTCTACCTTGAGGCTCACATTTTGCAGCCGCCCGACGATACTGGATAAGTCATAATCTGTAATCAAGTCTTTGGCCAGTTTTCCCTCTTTTGTATTTTCATCATCTACGGCCAGCACGAGCGCGGCATCTGAGCCACGAAATACATTGATATTGGGCATGATTTTTTTTTCCTGTTAGGCAATAGAGCAAATTAAGCCATGAAATAAATTTCATGGCTAAAAGCTCAAGTACCCTAAAGGGTACTAACAAATTCAGTTGTTTCGGGAATGGAGCGGAGCGGATTTCCCGAAACAACACTTCAAAGGGTACTAACAAATTCAGTTGTTTCGGGAATGGAGCGGAGCGGATTTCCCGAAACAACACTTAAAAGGGTACTAACAAATTCAGTTGTTTCGGGAATGGATCGGAGCGGATTTCCCGAAACAACACTTAAAATCAATCATTTATAATTAACCTGACAGTTTTTTGACACCTGTCAGGTTTGTCTTAACTTAATGGCATTGAACCCTCGACTAGGTTTCGGGAAATCCGCTCCGCTCCATTCCCGAAACAACACTTCAAAATGGGTACTAACCAATAAAAAATAACTAAATCAATATTTTATTTAAAATAATTCCATCAAAAATATGCTTTTTAAGCAAGAGTCATGGTGACTAAAATATTATCAATGCTGAAAGTCGGATTCAGCGAAATGTCCACAATGGCTTTACCATTAACCTCTTCTTCGCGGGTGGCACTCACTTTTAGAGTATAATTTGTTAAAGCCTCTTCTTCGACCATCCGGGTCAAAAAACCATCAATCGTCGCTTTCATGGCACCGCGCACTCGCTCGTTATTCAATTTACCAATGTAGGGATTGCAGGCTGAGCGCACGCCATAGATGGCTTTATCGACGATTCGACGGGTAGTGATTTGTAACCAAGCCGAATGCTTGGAAGTGGTAATACCCTTGACGATGCGAAAACCATCGCGTTTTTCAATCGTTAAAACGCCCGCCCCCACAAGGTCTTTTAATTGCCCATAATTGAATTCGACGGCAAGATCACCAGGGATGTTCAATATTTTGTTAGTGGGACTGGCTTGAACGGGCAGACTGGCCATTAAACCGGCAACGGCGGCGGCGGTATAAGCACCCGACAGGGTTTCAAAGCTTGTATCATTTGTTTTAGGATCACGTTTTTTCACCGTGATACCGGGCGCGACATAAATCAATCGTCCCTTGTCATTGGCAACATGACTGCTATCAGTCGTAATTTGCTCGACATCTTCATTGCAGCCAACGATGCCAATGCGCTCCTGCCGTATATTCTCGGTTTGCTTAAGATGAGTATTGAGAATTGTCATCATCTCAGTGTTGCTGGCATCCTGACCGGCTAATAGTACGATATTAACGGTTTGATTTTCGAGTAGGGCAAGCGCCTTTTTATAACTCTCTGCCGTTTCATCATCGGCGCGAACGGCATGAACGGTGCGAGCACCGTTGCC
>LUTY01003111.1 GCA_001640045.1 Candidatus Thiomargarita nelsonii
CGCAAGATGTAGAAACCCTCGGTGTCAATCTCAGAAACTGTTTGCCATTCTAAGACTACCCCAGTTTCTAATGCTGTCGCTGTGAATTTGACTAAGTTAACGATAGTGGTGTCATTATCGGAAATAGTGACAATAGCATTGTCTAAACTCTCCCCACTAACCGGATCATATAGGGTGATTGTAAAAGTTTCAGGACCTTCAGATTTGCCGTCATCGCTAATAGTTATTGTGAAGGATTTGTCAGTCGCATCACCGTCTGCCCAGTTTAGGGTGCCTGATGTAGCAGTGTAGTCACTGCCGGCTGTAGCGGTGTTGTCGCTGGTAGCGTAGTTTACGGAGATGGCTCCGTTACTATCTCCGACGCGGGTGGCGATGATGCTTACTTGTCCTCCGTTTTCAGCTACGCTGTAGCTGGCTAACGTGAATTGTACTGTATTGAGAGGATCAACTTTCACTTCCCAACTTCTGATTTCTTTTAATACATTATTCGGATCATAACGTACTTTTGTAGTTTGATCTGATATAATTACTTCAACTGCATGATTCCCCAAACTGAGGGCTGTGCTATTCAAAGTGAAATCCGAGCCGCTTGAGATATATTCCCCATCAACCATCCACTCAATGTTTAAGGAATGATTCAGTGGATTTAGCACATTAGCCTCGAAATTTTGATTTTGCCCTTTTTGAAGGGTGATATGGGTATTCACAGGACGACTCGAATCCAAGGGAGAAACAAAATGATAAATGCGTTTAATCAATTGTTCTTCATTGATTTGCTCAAATGGTCGCCACAATGAGCGCATTTTGGAATTGTATGTTGGGCGATATAAACCGGTCCGACAATACTTGGCACCTTCATAAAGACCGGGAACGCCCGGTATACTACCAAAGGTAGGAATAGGTGTCGCAAGATCAATCCAGCCTGTCGGTGGTCCTCCCCCAACATTCCATTTAATCAAATGACGATTTATCTCTTTCGTTACATTCGGTTGCCATGGCTCAAAAGCGTTGTAACAATTTCCATAGTCATATTCATCCGCGAGGAGACCGAAGCTATGTCCTAACTCATGCAAAACAAGTTCGATAACACTATTATGTATTGAAGCGACCGCAAAACTTCCTCCAGAACCACCATATTTGGTATCATTCACAAGAATGAGGACCATATCTCTCTGATTGGGTTGAACGCTGTCAAATAAAATATTGTTGACTTTCCCATGATTGACACAAATCATACGTTCAATACCAGCACAATTATAAGTTGCATCTAATGCTGTGTCTTTATATTTTGGAGGAGTATCTGAGGGATGATCAGCGCCTGATTCATTGCTGGTGACATCCAGACGATGTACATTAAAATAATTTTGATACTCTTTGAAAGGTTCACTGTCAAAAAGTCCATCAATTGCATTTTGAACATCACTGGCATATTGTGATAACTCACTTGCAGTATATCCATCTCCCAAAATGCTTAAATCAATACGATTAGCCGAATCACCATTGTTTAAAATAGTTGTGACCGGTACTACTGAAGATATCTCTATTGATGAGGGGGATATTTCTTGTTCCTGAGTAAGTTCTATTTCGCCCATAAGCTCCAAACTAAAGTTTGTACCATCCCATTGTGGATAATACACTCTGAGTTTAGCTATCTTTGGATCATCTGGCATTGTTACCCTTAACTCTACATCTTCCTGATAGATAAGCTCGGATGAACTTATACTTCCGGTTGATGGATCAAAATCCTCAGCACGAATAAGGCGAGGATCAG
>LUTY01003123.1 GCA_001640045.1 Candidatus Thiomargarita nelsonii
CTGCCACAGGCAAGCTTAAACCACAGCCAATGTCTAAATAGCAATCCAAGTACACTGGCTAATGCAATAAAGTGTAAAATGCCAAAAAAAATATACCGCTCATGGAAGAGTAAAAAACTCACTGCACTCACGAGTGCGGCACTGCCAAGCAAGATAACGAGTCGCTTGATAAAAGCTTGTACCCGTAGTCCATAAACGCTTGCTAAGTGTAAACTGATACCAACAATCCCCAAAAACAGGCTGACTATCAAGGTACGCAAACCCAGCCAAAAGGGGTTATGATAAAAATCGAAGCTCACTATTTGTAAATAGTTGAGATCATAACAAAAATGATAGAATATCATCAAAACACAAGCAGTGCCACGCCACGCATCGACGTGTAAAGAGCGTTGAGAGCAAATTGGAGCGTTCAATTGTAAAATTCTACTTGAGTGGCTGGTAAGAGGGATAATGCATAATACATTATTAATTAATAATTATTAACAAAACGTTATAAAATAACCGCCGTTGACACTATTATGTAGATAGTGTATGTTAAAAATTTAACTTTCTATTTAAAGAAATTCTTAAGAACGTGAAGTCATCTAAAAACAAACAAGCAGATATTGAGTCAAAGCCAAGTATTGGTAAAGATATCAGCAGACTAGGCTTAAATCCATATTGGAATGAAGTATGTGAGAAACATAATTCCAAATTATGGTTACCAATTCAAACTGCTTTATCTAATTTAGTTGATAATTCAACTATTTCAACTTTCTCGAAAACCATTGAAAATTCTTGGTTTTCAACAAAGTTGCTCTTCCCTAATACTAATGAGATATTTAGGAGATATCTTGCTGCAACATCAATAGATAGTTGGCTGTTAAATTTACAAAAATCCAAATCCATTAGAATTTATCCTTCTAAAGAACAATCAGTTAGACTGAATAAATGGATTCATGCAAGTCGTTTTGTGTTCAATAAAACAATTGAATACTTGCATTCATGCATAAATTTTAATCCTAGCTGGATGGAAGTCAAAAAAGATTTGTTAAAGCAATTGCCTTCTTGGTGTAATGAAGTACCCTTTCAAATAAAGGGTATGGCGGTAAGACAGGCGCATAAAGCCTTTTGGGCAGCAAAAGGTAAACCGTCATTTAAAAGCCGTAAAGCACCAATGCAATCATGCTATATTCCAAAAAGTGCAATTAAAGAAACTGGAATATATCCAAGGGTTTCAGGCAAGGGTTTATTTTATTCAGAAAGTCTTCCAGAGATTGCTTTAGATAGCCGATTAGTAAAACTATACAATCAATGGTTTTTGTGTGTGCCTCACGCAATAAAACAACAACCCGTAGCCGATAACCAAGGGCGGATTGTTAGTCTTGATCCCGGGGTGTGCACTTTTCAAACATTTTATTCAGAAAATTCAGCAGGTCATATTGGTCATAGCGATTTTGGTAAAATACAGCGTTTATGTTTTTATTTGGATGATTTGATTTCTCGTGCTAGCAAAGTTAGTTGCAAGAAAAAACGTGCTATGAGAAAGGCGCAAGCACGAATTCGTAAACGTATAAAGAATTTAGTAAAGGAATTACATAATAAAACAGCATGTTTCCTTGTCAAGAACTTTGATGTAATTCTATTACCAACATTTGAAACACAACAAATGGCCAATAAAAATGATCGTCACTTGCGCTCAAAAACTGTGCGTTCAATGCTCACATGGTCACATTATCAATTCAAAATGCACTTGAAGAACAAAGCATTAGAATTAGGCAAAACAGTTATTGATGTATGCGAGGCATACACTAGCAAGACCGTCAGCTGGACTGGCGAAATTAAAAAACTTGGTGGATCAAGACTGATTAAATCAGGAAATATAGTAATGGATCGTGATATTAATGGCGCAAGAGGAATTTTTATTCGCTCTTTAATAGACTCTCCACAATTAATACGCGATCTTGGATATTTAAAGCGTCTGGGAGTGCCCAGGCTTTGAGAGATACCTCCCTAACTCTGTTCGCATAGTTAAGCATTTGTTAATATTTTTTAGCAAAAAAGTATCGGATATTTAATAATGAGCCGTTTAACAAATATTTTTTTAGTGGGTCCCATGGGCGTAGGCAAAACCACTATCGCTCATCATTTAGCCGAAATATTAAATTTGACCTTTATAGATAGTGACCATGAGATTGAAAAACATACTGGCGTGACAATCCCTTGGATTTTTGAATATGAAGGCGAAGCCGGATTTCGCAAGCGTGAACGAGCCATGATTGCTGAATTGACCGCACTTGATAATATCATCCTGTCCACTGGGGGCGGCGTCGTTTTGAGTGCCACCAATTGTCAGCTGCTACAAAGTCGTGGCTATGTTATTTATTTGCATGCCTCAGTGGATCATTTATTGGAGCGCACGGCTCATAGCCATCATCGCCCCTTGTTGCAAACCTCAGATCGCCGTGAAAAGTTGGAAACGCTGTTCAAGGAACGGCATCCGCTGTACACTCAAGTGGCAGATGTGACAATTGAAACGGGACAGCGTAGCATACGCCAAGTGGTCAAAGCCGTTCTCAAACATTTACAAAAAAAAGAGCATGAAAAAATTACAAGTTGATTTAGGTGCGCGTAGTTATCCTATTTATATAGGTCAGCACTTATTGGGGCAAACGGCATTAACCACTCCATACATCAAAGGGCAGCAAGTGCTGATCGTGACTAATGAAACGGTAGCACCTTTATATCTGAAAAAAACACTGACCGCTTTTGCGAATTTTAAAACGAGCGAAGTCATTTTACCCGATGGAGAAGAATACAAAAATCTAAAAGTATTAAACAAGATTTTTGATACGCTACTCAGCCAGCGTTTTGACCGTCAAACCACTTTAGTTGCCTTAGGCGGGGGCGTGGTAGGAGATATGACCGGATTTGCTGCCGCTTGTTATCAGCGGGGTGTGCCATTTATCCAAATTCCGACGACTTTACTTGCCCAAGTTGACTCCTCCGTCGGTGGCAAAACGGGGGTCAATCATCGGTTGGGTAAAAATATGATAGGTGCCTTTCATCAGCCCCTTTGTGTCGTCATAGACATCGACACCTTACAAACCTTAGACGATAGACAATTGAGTGCTGGACTGGCTGAGGTTATTAAATACGGATTAATCAATGATTTAGAATTTTTTGAGTGGTTGGAAAGTCATGCAGAGGCATTGTTAGCACGCGATTTTTCAGCCTTAAGTTTTGCGATAGCCCGTTCTTGTCAAGATAAGGCGAATATTGTAGCAAAAGATGAGCGTGAAAGCGGACAACGCGCTCTACTCAATTTAGGTCATACTTTTGGACATGCGATTGAAACGGGCTTAGGCTACGGGGTGTATTTACACGGCGAAGGGGTAGCCATTGGTATGTGTTTAGCGGCACAATTCTCGGCGCGATTGGGTTGGATGAGCGAGATAGACGTGACACGTATCAAGACACTCATAGAAAAAATGGCTTTGCCAACCCGTATTCCAGATGATCTGACGATTGAGCGGATGTTGGATTTGATGCAAGTCGATAAAAAAGTCCAAGCAGGTAAACTCCGCTTAGTGCTATTAGAGGGGATAGGTAAAACTATCATCACGGATCAATATGATCCACAATTACTAAGGCAGTCGCTAAAGCAAGCTTAAGATCATCAAGATAAGAATTGTGCAACACTGCTTGCAACCACTTCAGCCAGTTTAACCGGAACGGCATTGCCAATTTGTCTCATACATTCTGTCCATGAACCGGTCAAATGATAATCATCTGGAAAGGTTTGTACTCTGGCGGCTTCCCTTACCGTTAGATAGCGAACTTTTCCATCATTGTATCTAATCATATTTTCCCCCCCTGGTACGCCATGATCGCCGGCTTTCAGGGTTTTGGATGGCTCATCAATTGGGCTGCCAGTGTGTCCGGGGTAAGCTTTTGCGCCATCACGAAATTCATGATTAGATACGCTGCTTTTTTCCGAATTTTGCAAATCAAAAATGCTTTCTCTTAAAGTCATCCACGGTTTTTCTATGGGAGGAAATAAGCCATATTTTTTTATCAATTTCGATTGAATGCCATTTGGAACAGAAGGTTTTATCAGGGTATGAGCATCAAATTTTTGCCAATATTCGCCTGTCACCCATTGCTGCCATAATAGAGAATCTTTAGAATGAGTCGGCTTGGGAAAATCATATCCCATATCAATATCTGAGCGAAAACCAACAATAAAGACACGTTCACGTTTTTGAGGAACCCCATAATCAGCCGCATTTAGTAGCTTAAACACTTGCGATGTTCTGTGGTTTTATGTTAGCTCTATTGTTTTTAGAGCAATCGCTGTC
>LUTY01003113.1 GCA_001640045.1 Candidatus Thiomargarita nelsonii
GCGGCGACTCTAGCAAATCCGCCCAATTTAACCGGCGTTGTTACGCCTTCAAATTCAAGCCTATAGTTTTCCTCCATCAAATGTGAATGGTGATCATTGATATGTATTATATGAGTATGGAAAAGGGTTTCCGCCAGCAGTGGGGTGGGTATTATAAAGAGTGAGAGTGTTCCCAGTGCTAATAAACGTTTTAAATGGGTCATAAAAATATATCCGAGTTGAGTTAGGTTTTAAGTTTCCTTAATGGAAGCATCGCATTAGCCGCACCAACAAAAAATACCATATTTTTTATGATAACTGCCGTCGTATATCCAAGATTGAACAAAAAGGCACCACTCAGATTAATTGCAGTGGGCACAAGAGTAATACCCAAACTGGTTCGCAAATTGATATCCAAATCTTTGGAAAGGTCAAATAACTCAAATAGATGGGAAAGAGTTCCGTCCATTAACACAACATCAGCAACATCGGTGGCAATTGATGAAGCACCTGTTAAAGAAATGGAAACATTAGCCTTCTTCATGGCAATGGCATCGTTGATACCGTCTCCCACAAAACAGACTGATTGACCTTTTTTCTGCAACTGTTCGACAAGGTTAGCTTTTTCTTGTGGAAGAATCTCATAAAAGTAGCTATCCATACCGAGTTTTTCCGCCAATCGTTGGGTGGGCTGCTTATGATCGCCGGACACAATGGCGAAATGCTTGATGCCACGCTGACGTAAGTCACTGATAATCTGTTTCACTTCTGGGCGCACCACAGTCTGCACTTCAATAGCCCCAATGATTTGATCGTTGACTGCAACCATCACCAAGGAATGACCTTGGACATGAGAATGTGTTATCGCTTTTTTTATGTGCTCAGGAAGAGCCAACCCTTCTCTTTTTATAAAGCGAGCACTACCCACTCTGATAATTTTGTGGTTGATACTTACCGTGATGCCGTAACCCATTTGGTATTTAGAGTCATCTATGTCAGGTAAAGTCAGTTTGGAAGCCTTAGCTTTGTTAAGGATAGCTTTGGCTATAGGGTGTGTCAATTTACCTTCGGCAGCGGCAGCGTAAGTTAAGAGTTCCTCCTCTCCATAGTCATCGCCGCAAAGAATGATCCTCCCCACTTCGGACTCCTTATCCGTTAAGGTACCCGTTTTATCAAAGAGTATGGTATCCACTTTATTCAAAGCTTCGATGGCACGTCCATCTTTGATGAGAATGCTTTTTTCTGAGGCTAACTTAATATGGTTTAATGTTCCTAATGGTGCCAGAATTCTAAGACGGTTTCCAAAATTCGCACTGAAAACGACTAAGCCCACCGATGGCCCTAATATACCTAATGTGAGTGTTGACATACATAAAAAGGGTAAAGCCGTCTTATCAGCTAATTTCTCTCCCCACAATTGTGTTTGAGTTTTGAAATCAGCAGAGTGAGTCAATATTTGGTTAATTTCAAAAATGGTGGTATCGACCCCCATTTTTTCAACTTTAACCCAGATTTTTCCACTGATGACTACCGTGGAAGCGAGCACTTTTTCACCGACTTCTTTTTCCGCTGGCTGAGATTCTCCCGTCAAAGCCTGTTGATCAATCATTGCCATGCCATCAATAATCAAACCATCAATCGGAACCACCTCTCCAGTCGTCACGACAACGATGTCATTGACATGAACTTTCTCTAGGGGAATTTCAATTTCGACATTATCTCTTAGAACCCATACCATGCTGGGCAACTGCTCAAAGGCATTTGTGAGCCAATTTTGAGTGCTTTTTTGAGT
>LUTY01003114.1 GCA_001640045.1 Candidatus Thiomargarita nelsonii
AGCGACTTTGAAAAATCTTTCTAGTCAGCAAATCTTGTCCTTAGAGCAACGCGCTCAGACATGGTTTGAAAATAACGCGCCGACTTTGCAAACGGAAGGCAGTAGTCCAACCATTATGTTTGCCCACATTGGACAAAGAAATATTAAAAGTATGCTTTTCGGCACGACAATCGCTTTGGTACTGATTTCTTTTATATTGGTATTCGCTTTGCGCTCAATAAAAATAGGCTTAATAAGCTTAATACCTAATTTGATACCGGCAACTATAACCTTTGGACTCTGGGGAATATTTGTGGGACAAGTAGGATTAGCGGTATCAGTCATAGCCGCTATCACTTTGGGTATTGTAGTAGACGATACAATACATTTTTTAAGCAAATATCTACATGCACGTAGAAAGGAGGGACGAAACGTAGAAGATGCGATACGTTATGCTTTTGCGACGGTAGGCACCGCTCTTTGGATTACCTCTGTCGCATTGATTGTGGGTTTTTCAGTATTGGCTTTTTCTAGTTTTAAAGTTAATGCTGATCTGGGCTTATTAACAGCCATCACTCTTTTTATAGCCTTTTTGGCAGACTTTTTCTTTTTACCACCATTACTTCTAAAATTTGAGGAGAAAGACAGATGAAGAAGTGGATAACATTGTTGTTGTCTCTTGCACCGTTGACGTTATTTGCAGAGAGCTTCAATTTGGATTACCTTGAGAAAATCAAGGATCCCTATACCAAGGGAGTTGCTATCATTACGTTCCTCTATTCCAGCAACTTTGGTTTTCACGATGAAACCGTTGATGTGACTATGATCTTAAAGGATCGTTCTGGAAGACAAAGCACTCGCTATTTCCAGAGGAAATATTTGGAAGATCCAGAAGGAGACAGAACGGCGAATATTTTTGATAGGCCGCGAGATGTAAAAGGCACTGGTATTCTTACCATTTCTCATGGTGTTGATGATGATGATGTGTGGATTTATTTGCCAGTTGTTAAGCGTGTGAAACGTATTTCTTCTCACAACCAATCTGGGCCATTTATGGGCAGTGAGTTTGCCTATGAGGAGATTAGTGCTTGGGAAATAGAAAAGCGCTCCTATAAATACTTGCGTGACGAGGTTTTTAATGGTCATGACTGCTTTGTAGTTGAGACTGTCCCTCTTTACAAAAACTCCGGTTATACCAAACAGGTTGAATGGATTGATAAAACCATATTGAGGCCCAGGAAGATCGTTTTCTATGATCGCAAAAAGACGCTTCTCAAAACGTTGGAGTATGGGAACTATCGACAGTATTTAGGACAATACTGGCGTACTCACGAAGTCTTCATAACAAATCATCAGAATGGTAAAAGTACCCAGGCATTGTTCAAAAATTATCGTTTTCGCACGGGGCTGACTCGTCGAGACTTTACAAAAACAAGCCTAAAACGGGCACGGTAGATATGTGTATCAAAACTGGCTGTACATGGCTATTGTGCTTTATTTGTGGCTTAAGCCTAAGCACAAAAGCGGGTGAATTATCCGGCTATATCGGGGGTGAGTTACGGTATTTTCCAGAATCCCCCCAGTCTGCTGACCAATACGAAGACTTTAACTTCTCCCTTTTTGCACAGCCAGAATACCGTCACGAATGGGACAATGGTAATCAAATATTTACCTTTGCTGAAGAAATATTAGCCAACATCGAAAAATTTAAAGGCGAATTTGTCGCCCAAAATGTCTCTCTCACAGAAGAAGCCTTATTTGACGGTGCGCCCGCCTTTGATGAAGACAGCG
>LUTY01003115.1 GCA_001640045.1 Candidatus Thiomargarita nelsonii
GGGTCGATCGACACCTTTGGGAACAATGAGACGTGCAACGCGCTGTTCTCCAAAAGTGTATTCCTGATAACTCAGGTTAATAGGCGGAATAACACCGGTTCGTCCGATATTCATGACATCTTCTTCATAAGAACGTGATAATCCGGCTAGACGTCGGTCATCTTCAACGCCTAACCAGATTTCACCGCCTTCTGAATTGGCAAAGGCGACAATTTCTTCCGCCAAATCCCGGGCAGAAACTTGTTCTGTTTTAAATTCTATGTATTGATTTTCGGTTTCAGGAATATTCATATTTTGTGACCACTTATGCCAATCTTTTGCTTAATAACGCCATCATTTTTTCTCCTCATTATGAATTTTTAGGCTCGTCCAAGATAAATCTTGGACTCCTTTTATACCATAATCTACCGCCAGGCAAAAAAAAAACATCAAGTACAACTGACTGAGCTAGAATAATAAAATCAACCAGCTATTCGGCACGATATGGCATTGAACTCTATCCATCCTACATGGCTAATAATTTTCATGGTTTATTCCTTGATAAAGTTGTCTGACAACATTTTCCCATGTATAAGTCTGCGCTTTAGCTTGAGCCTGCTGTGCCAGTTGATCGCGCACGGTCGCATCTTGCGCTAATTCTATCAAGGCTTCTCCCAGTTTTTGGATAACAATTTGTTCGGTGGCATTTTGGGTAGCTATCACCCGTCCACAAGACGCATCGACCATCATGCCTGGGCCGCCTAAATCTAAACAGATGACAGGTAGGCCATATCTCATCGCTTCAAGTACCACCATACCGGCGGAATCACGTAGGCTGGGAAATAGTAATACGTCATGTTGTGAATATAGATTAAACAATTCCGATTGTGAAACTTGTCCCAACCAATCTATGTGTTCATTCAATCCGAGTTTATCCGCCTGCCAGTGCCAGCGCTTTTCATCTGGACCGTTGCCCACCAGGGTCATTCGCGCTTCTGGCATTATTTTCAATAAACGTGCAAAAGCCGGTAAACCCAAATGCATGCCTTTCCAATGCAGAAAACGCCCCGCATATAATACCTGAAAATAATTAGAATTATTATGCTTTTGCACAGTCTCTAGTTGATCAAGTGCTGTTAAACCAATTCCTAAATAAAGCTGAGTTTTAGAACGAAATTTCTTGGGGATTAATTGACGGGTATGTGAACTGCGTACATAAATCATTTTGGCTTGGCGAAAAGTCAAACGCATCAAAGGAGAAATTTTGATCCAAGCATTTGACATATCGCGTAAGGCATCAATAAACCAGCCTCGCAAACTATAGCCAAAACGCAATCGCCAAGGTGCGCGTTCACCTCCTCCCACGGGACCAAAAATAAAGGGAATGCCTAAGCCACCCATGAAACTGGGTACACGCACTCCCCCATAAGTAATATGATGTACTAAATCAAACTGTTCCCGTCCCTGAATTTTCTTTATAAAACGATAAGCACCCCATTGCCATAAAACATAATAGGGATATATACCTCGCTGATCTCGCCGCCACCAACCGAGCCAACTGGTAACATGATAATAGATAAAATGTAGTTTGCCGCTAAGTGCCGGCAATTTTTCAAGCACTGCCTCAATTGCTACTTTGTTTTCGGTATGGGTTAAAACCCAAACCTCGTGCCCAATTTTAGCTATTTCTATAGCCCAATGCCACCCTACGCCAGGTTCAGAGCCATGATGAGGATGGCAAGCGAAGGCGGATAATAATATTTTCATGTTCAATCTCAATATTTAG
>LUTY01003116.1 GCA_001640045.1 Candidatus Thiomargarita nelsonii
AAAAAGAGGAATAAGATTAATGAAAAAACGAATCCTATATGGCGTTGCCGATTACGAGGAAATCGTCCGAAAAAATGGCTATTTTGTAGACAAAACGCTCTATATTGAAAAATTGGAATTGATCGAAAATCCAGTTTTTTTGCGTCCAAGACGCTTTGGCAAATCACTTTTGTGCCAAATGCTAAAATGTTACTATGATGTGAGCCAAAAGGAAGATTTTGAAAGGCTTTTTGGACAGACTTATATTGGTCAACATCCAACGCCATTGCACAATAGCTTTTTTGTGCTGCACCTAAATTTTTCTACTGTCGATCCAAATGGCACAATTGAAGAAATTAAGGAGAGCTTTGATGAGAATTGTAATTTGCGGATGAAAGCACTTGTAGGTAGAAACCAACAATGGTTTAAAGGCCAAATCAGCATAGATGTTAAAGACAAAATGTTGTTCAATCTTCAATGGCTTCTTAATGTTCTTCAAGAAAACAAGGATTTACCCAGACTATATGTGATTATTGATGAATATGATAATTTTGCCAATAAACTGATTACGAGCCACAAAGACAGTCTCTACCGTCAACTGACCGGCGATGAGAGTTTTCTAAAAACCTTCTTTAAAACCTTAAAAGAAGGCCGCGAAACGGGGACCATAACCAATGTTTTTGTAACCGGTGTCTTGCCTCTCGCCATAGATGATATGGCTTCCGGCTACAACATTGCCAACTTTATTACCTTGCAAACCAAATTTGAACAAATGTTGGGCTTTACGCAGAGGGAAATGGAGCAACTTTTGGATGAGGTGTACCGCGATTATGAGATTGAGCCTGCCACTCGTCAAGAAGTAGAAGCCGTCCTCAAAAACCATTACGATGGCTATCGCTTTGTCACGCCAGAGGGAGAAGCACTTTACAATCCCACTCTTGTGATGTACTTTTTAAAGCAACTTTGTGATGAGAAAATCATCCCGAAACGCTTAATTGATCTTAACCTGAGAACCGACATTTCTTGGGTAAGACGCTTGACGGCTTCTAATCCCAAAAACGCGGAGGAATTTGTCGATCAACTGACCTTATATAATAAGATCCCTTTTGACGAGGTTTTGCTGGTTGAAAAATTCAACTTGTTCCAATTTTTTGAAAAGGGCTTTTTCCCGATTTCTTTTTTCTATTTAGGCATGTTGACTAAGCAAGACGATTTTTATTTGAAACTGCCTAATTTGAATATGCAACAAATTTTTGTGGAATATTTCAACGAAATCCACCATATCGATGTCTCTACTCAATACGCCGAAATAATGCAGCGTTTTGTGAATGCGCCCAAGCTTGAGCAATTGTTCGCAGGTTATTGGGAACACTATGTTTCGCAATTGCCAGAAGCGATTTTTCAACAGGTGAATGAGAACTTTTATCGCACGACTTTTTTTGAATTATGTAGTCGTTATCTGTCTCGTTGGTTTACTTGGCATGTGGAACGCTCCTATCCACAAGGCAAAAGCGATTTGGAATTTGTTGGCAAATATCACGAAAAGTTTGCCGGATTGCGTTGGGTGATTGAATTTAAGTATTATTCCAATACCGAGTTGAAAAAGTCCAAAAGCAGTATTAAAAATTGGAAATTGCAGGAAAAAGATACTCGGCAAATCGCGGGTTATGTGGAAGGCTTAAAAAAAGAATATCCAGAGGCGCATATTTCGCAGTTTGTGATCTACTGTTTTGGTAATCAGGGATTTCGTGTGTTTGCGGTGTAAAATATCGGCTAGGAATCCAAG
>LUTY01003117.1 GCA_001640045.1 Candidatus Thiomargarita nelsonii
TGTGGCGTGAAACGCTTTTGGCACAAAAGGTATTACTTGGGGAAACAAGAGGTTATCGAAACCATCCCCAATTAAACCGATTTAAAGAAAGCTCTGATCCTATAGGATCCATTTCAACCTATCTTTGGTTTATTTACGAAGAAGCCGTATCAAGAGGCTACCATTTTGATAGTACAAAAATCAATAAGCCTAAAGGTAGATATCGAATAAAAGTTAATGATGGTCAAGTGAAATATGAGCTACAGCACCTGCTACATAAGTTGAAAGAGAGAAATAAAAGCTATTATCAGAAAATAAAGAAAGTCGATTCCCCAATAGCACACCCTATATTTAAGGTTGTGAAAGGGGAGGTTGAGCATTGGGAAAACATGGGTGCAAGGAACACTCCTGAGTAAATAGTGAATATTTTTTCTCGTTCCTTTGCTCTGCAAAGGAATGCCTGCCAGGACGCGGAGCAACTGCAAGAAAAAAAGACGCCCAAACTAAAGTTTGGACTCCTAATGTCAATGCACAAATTTATAACTCATCTTGTAAAAATATCTACAGAAAGGAGTTTTAACATATGAATTTTTTTAAAATCATATATTTACTAATATCCCTCGGCTTGATGCTCATACCACAGTCCGCCCTCACGGCGGGCAAACACGCCTTGCTTATTGGTATCCAAGACTATAGCAAAACCCCCTTCAACTCTCTCAAAGGTCCGTTCAATGACATCGAATTGACAAAAGGCGTGTTGCGTGAACGCTTTGGCTTTCAAAATGATGATTTTATTATCATCAAGGATGCCACTCATACCGGCATTGAAAAGGCTTTCAAAAAGCTGATTAACCGAGTTAACCCTCATGATTTTGTTTATATTTTTTATTCAGGGCATGGCTCGCAAACCAAAGATTTAAACGGTGAGGAACCCAGCGGTTACGACCAAACTTGGGTGTCTTACGGTGCTCGCACAGGCAGGGATGATATAGACGACTACGATGTATTAGACGATGAAATTAACGCTTGGCTAATAGAACTGTATGCCAAAACAGATCAAATCGTATTTATCTCGGATTCTTGTCACTCAGGAACGGTAACCAGAGGTCCAACCCCAGCTATTCGGTTCGTCAAAGACGATAACCGACCCCATTTGTTGGGGGAACGTCCCTATAAACGGCTGACAACTCATCATGGTATTCGTATCGGTGCGGCACGAGATGATGAATCAGCTATGGAGTTTCCAAGAAAAGATCAATATTATGGATTATTTACTTGGTATTGGACACAGAATCTACAGCAGGCTCAAGCGGGTAATACTTGGGTTAAGTCGTGTTGTACCGATAACCGAGGCGATAAATGTTTATTCGCGAGCCTCCCAATTTAAGCTTCATAAGATATTTGGAAAATAGGAAAGTGTTTTTATCGTTCCCAAACGGAGTTTGGGAATGCATGCCCTTTGCTCCGCTAATGCACGGCTTATAGCAAAAGTTATATTGAGACATTGAGATGAAAACAAAAACGACGATGATTTATTGGAAAAGCGAGAAATTCTGGTTAGGCAAACTGCTAGAGCATCCAGAAATTATGACTCAGGGAGAAACGCTGGAAGAACTGGAGGAGAATATGAAGGACGCATATCATATGATGGTGATGGATGACGTGCCAGAAGAATACCAAACAAAAGAAATCGCTCTATGAAAACCAAGGAATTTATTCGCGGATTATTAAGGGACGGATGTGTTTTTTTAAGGCATGGTTCAAGGCATGATGTTTATTTTAATC
>LUTY01003118.1 GCA_001640045.1 Candidatus Thiomargarita nelsonii
GCACGCGCCATTAATCCGCCCAAAGCGTCGATTTCTTTGACTAAATGGCCCTTACCTTCTCATCTCACTTTCTCCCCATTTTCTTCAAATACACCAACAACAAGGAAATCGCCGCTGGCGTCATCCCCGGAATCCGTGACGCTTGCCCCACCGTAGTAGGGCGGTGTTCCATCAATTTTTGGCACACTTCGTTGGAAAACCCCGAAACTTGGCTATAATCCATATCTTTAGGCAATAAGGTCTCCTCATAGCGGCGCTGTCGAGCAATTTCTACCTCTTGTCGTTGAATATAACCGCTATATTTTTCTTGTATTTCAACTTGTTGCTGAATTTCGAGGGGAACGATTGTGGCAGCCTGCGGTGATAATCGTAGCAAATGCTCATAAGTCACTTCTGGACGGCGCAATAATTCCAGAAAGGTAATTTCACGGCGAATTGTCGTAAAATATACTTTATCCTTGGGACGAACCCATAATTGACTCAGACGTTGTTTCTCCGCCTCAATCGCTGCTTTTTTAGATTCAAAAGCTCGCCATTGCGCCTCACCCACTAATCCCAATGTTCGCCCCTTTTCCGTCAAACGTAAATCCGCATTATCTTCGCGCAATAATAAACGATATTCGGCGCGACTGGTAAACATACGATAAGGCTCATTCGTGCCTCGCGTGATCAAATCATCAATCAGTACACCGATATAAGCCTCATCACGGCGTGGTGTCCAAGGGGCTTTGCCTTGCACTTGCAGTGCCGCATTCATGCCAGCTATCAATCCTTGAGCCGCCGCTTCTTCATAGCCCGTCGTCCCATTGATTTGTCCCGCAAAAAAGAGGCCCTTGATCACTTTAGTTTCTAAGCTTGGCTGCAAATCGCGGGGATCAAAAAAGTCATATTCAATCGCATAACCGGGGCGCGTGATATGGGCTTTTTCAAAGCCTTTGATGGAGCGCACCAGTGCTAATTGAATATCAAACGGTAAGCTCGTCGAAATGCCGTTGGGATAAATTTCAAAAGTTTCCAAGCCTTCTGGCTCAACAAAAATTTGGTGTGAAGATTTATCGGCAAAACGTACTATTTTGTCCTCGATTGAGGGACAATAACGAGGACCGATACTTTCAATCACGCCCGTGTACATCGGAGAACGATCCAGCCCTGAGCGGATAATTTCATGGGTGTACTCATTAGTGTGCGTAATATGACAGGGAACTTGGCGCGGGTGCTGGCTGGCATCGCCTTGAAAGGAGAAGACAGGCACTGGCTCATCCCCCGGCTGTTTATCCATCACCGAATAATCTAAGCTCCGACTATCTATACGGGGCGGCGTACCCGTTTTAAGGCGCTCAACGCGAAGCGGCAATTCACGCAAACGCAGTGCCAAAGCATTCGCAGGCGGATCGCCCGCACGTCCACCCTGATAGTTGCTTAAACCAATATGAATCAAGCCGCCTAAAAATGTGCCCGTCGTCAAAACGACTGTCGGCGCAAAAAAGCGGATACCAGCTTGTGTGACGGCACCAATAACGCGATCATTTTCCACGATTAAATCATCAACCGCCTGTTGAAACAAATTTAAATGGTCTTGTGTTTCAATGGCTTTTCGCACCACTGCTTTATATAACACGCGATCCATTTGGGCGCGGGTGGCGCGGACGGCGGGGCCTTTTTTGGAATTGAGAATGCGAAATTGGATGCCGGCTTGATCAGCAGCACGCGCCATTAATCCGCCCAAAGCGTCGATTTCTTTGACTAAATGGCCCTTACC
>LUTY01003119.1 GCA_001640045.1 Candidatus Thiomargarita nelsonii
GTTATTACTAGCACTACCTTATATGGTGGCACTTATAATCTATTCGCTCATACTTTTCCTCAATATGGCATTGATATACGTTTTGCCGATTATCAGGATATTGATAGTTTTGCTAAGCTGATTGATGATAAAACTAAGGCCATTTTTTGTGAATCCATTGGTAATCCTTTGGGCAATGTGGTGGATTTTGGCGCGTTGGCAGAGTTAGCTCATGCTCATGGTATTCCACTGATTGTAGATAATACGGTGCCCTCGCCCTATCTTTGCCGCCCCATTGAGCATGGCGCAGATATTGTTGTACATTCTCTTACTAAATATATGGGAGGGCATGGCAATAGTATTGCTGGTATTATTGTCGATTCTGGAAAATTTCCTTGGGCTGAACACAAGGATAAATTCACTCAACTCAATGTACCCGATAAGTCTTATCATGGGGTGACCTATACTGAAACTTTTGGAGAAGCGGCTTATATCGCACGGGCACGGGTAGTGCCACTCCGCAACACCGGTGCCGCCCTCTCCCCCTTTAATGCTTTTCTGATATTACAAGGGATTGAAACCCTCCCAGTGCGTATGGATCGAATTTGTGATAATGCTTGGATCGTGGCTAAGCATTTGAAAAAGAATGCTAATGTCACTTGGGTAGAATATGCGGGTCTTGAAGATAATCCGAGTAAACAGTTGGTAGATAAATATATGGGTGGACGCGCCTCTGGTATTTTGAGTTTTGGTATCAAAGGCGGACAGGAAGCGGGTGCTCAATTTATTGATGCTTTACAAGTCATTACTCGATTAGTGAACATTGGTGATGCCAAATCTCTGGCTTGTCATCCTGCTACCACAACTCATCGTCAATTGTCGCCAGAGGAATTGAAAAAAGCTGGCGTGCGTGAGGATATGGTACGCTTATCCATTGGTTTGGAACACATTCATGATATTTTAGCGGATATTGACCAAGCCTTGGCTATTTAAAATTATGTCAATCATCACTCATCTTTATCGCTATCCCGTTAAAGCAAAGCCCCTTAGCAATAGCTTAAAATAACCGTTAAATTTTACTTTGAATAAAGTACTATGAAACAAGTTGCTCCGTTACGTTATGATGTGATTTTCAAGAAGGCTTTTGGTGATAAAGAGATTTTCACCGCTTTTATCCATGATTTGTTGGGCATTAAACTTGAAATTGATGTGGTGGAAAAAGATAAAGCTTATGATCCACCGATAGGCAGTGTTGCTACTAAATTTGATCTTTATGCCGAAGACGAGAAAAATCGGGTGATTGTTGATATGCAACATGTACGCTTTTCTGATCACTATCATCGTTTTTTACATTATCATTGTGCGGCTTTATTGGCACAGGTGGTTAAGTCAAAAAATTATTGTCCAGAATTGAAAGTTTTCACCATTGTTATTTTGACTTCTGGTGATCGGCATAAAGAGGATGTGTCTACTATTGACTTTGATCCTAAAAATAGGAAAGGTGAGCCATTAGGTGAAATAGATCACAAAGTGCTCTTTATTTGCCCGAAATATCTTCAAGATGACACGCCGAAGGAGTACCGTGAATGGTTGGAGGCTATCCAAGATAGCCTTGATGAAGAGGTTGATGAATCTCATTACTTGAATCCACATATTCAACGTGTTTTCAATCTGATTGAGAAGGATAAAGTAACACCAGAAGAGCGTGCGCGGATGTTTGATGAATATGGTGAGGAAGAAATCAAACTGGGTGAGTTTAAGAAGGGTGAGGAAAAAGGT
>LUTY01003120.1 GCA_001640045.1 Candidatus Thiomargarita nelsonii
GGGCGAACACACCGGTTCGCCCCTACAATCCCTAAATACGCCAGGTTTTGTAGGGGCAGACCTATGTGTCTGCCCTTAATTTAATGGCATTGATTTGTAGGGTGGATACGCTATCGCTTAAGGAGCCCTACATGGTTTTAACTTAATGACAGTGAAACTCTGTTTGGGAATGCCGGCTCCTCTGCAAAGCGTGCGTGGATGGTATGGAAATTGTAGCGATCCTGTACTAGCAGTGAAGTGGTTGTACATATTCACTCTTGAAAGTCAGCTTTCTCACTTTTTTTTGCAATTCAGCATTAATTTTTTCATATAAAGATTTTAACGCTTGTTTAATACGCGGTGATGGATAACCCGATAAACCTTCTACGATAAGTTGTTGGGCTTCCCATAATTCTTTAGCATCATAAGCCAGAGAAGCCGCACTGCAATAAAGAATAGAGCGGGTGGGTTCAGACGCTTTTTCATCAGGAATCAATGCCGCCGCCTGTGATTCATACTCAAAAGCTTGATACGACAAAGCAATCGCACGCTCTTTTTCACCATGATGACGTGCCACCATTGCCTGATCGGATAATATCATCGCTTGTTCATGGAGTTCTTGGACTTTGCTCATTCTTTTACCACCTTTGCATAAGGGTTGCTAAATTCAACAATAACAATAAATGTCGGCATATCTTCTGGGGCGAGACGCTCCCGTTTTTCTTTAACCCGTGCCGTCACAGTATTATTTTTAGTCTCGGAAAGTATTCCAGAAACTTCAAGTCGTGCCTCGGCTTCGTTAAAGAGTAAGTCGGTATTTTGATTTTTTGAAATAAGGTAATAATCAACGGTGGTGCCTATCCTCGCTTTTGATATGGCTGTATATTCGGTTAATTCTCTTACTAATAATAAGGCTATAGCACAAGCAGCATCATCAATTGTTCGGGTAGTTGGGGCATAGTCATTAAGTTTTCGAGAAGTACCCGCATATTGCCTCATCAATTCATCTGTCACCTCACCAGTCCAACAGATTTGATAATAAGTATCAGCCATTCCTTTCCGTACAACTTTGAATTTTACACCACTTGTATATCCCTGAGTATGAAAACATACCATACAACTATGTTTGTAATAGCCAACCATATCCTCATGTATAGCAGGTATTCCATTTGCTAGTGATTCTAGTATCAATTTTTTAGTCATTGTTATATCAGTTACCTAGTTACCAAAATGACGTTTTTTAAACAATCGCACGATTATATTTGTAAAAGGCGTTAAATGTGGGTGATATAAAAATTAATCGGTAGTGTAGGGTGCGTCCCACGCACCTCAATTATGGAGTCCAAAGCTTTTTCTCGTTCCCACGCTTCGCGGCGGAATGTCTGCATCGACGCTCCGCGTCGTGTGCATGGAATTCTCAACCACATGGAATATAAACCTTTTCCAACATTTCGGCATATTCACTGGAGACGTTACTATCAATCGTAATCCCCCCTCCACTTTTATAAATCAACTTTTCTCCCTTTCTTTCTATAAAACGAATCATCACCGCACTATCTAACTGCTTCCCATCAAAATAGCCAAATACCCCCGTAAAAAATCCCCGCTTATAACCTTCAACAGCATTGATAATTTCAATCGTTTTTCTTTTCGGTGCCCCAGTAATTGAGCCAGCGGGTAATAGCGAAAATAAAATATCGCCAATTCTTTCAGACCAATTTTTTTCTAAAATGCCTGAAATTTCTGAACTGACTTGCAAAAGTGCTTTGGAGCCGGCT
>LUTY01003121.1 GCA_001640045.1 Candidatus Thiomargarita nelsonii
TTTTCGTTGTGTGGCCCACAAGTCAATGAAGTTTGCTGATGATATTTTTGTTGCAGACATCACTGATTTTGACGCGACTCGTCAAGCAATGCACGATTTCTCAGCGGTTATTCATTTAGCTGGCAACTCCCGTATAGATCAACCGTGGCAAGACGTTTACACAAGTAGCATTGGTGGTACTTACAATGTTTTTGAAGCAGCGCGGCAAGTTGGTATCAAGAAAATCATTTATGCCAGCAGTTCTTATGTGTCAGCTTGGCAAGAAGTCAAACAGAAAAAGCATGTTACACCTGATATGCCAGTCTCTCCTGATACCCTCTATGGTGTCGGTAAGCTATTTGGGGAAACTTTAGGGCGTTACTTTGCAGAAAAATACAACATGTCTATCATCTGCTTACGCATTGGTGCATTCTATGTGATACCACCACCACCCAAACATTCTGATGATCCTATCCTTTCGACTTGGTGTAGTGCGAATGATCTTGCACAATTGGTCCAAAAAACGCTTGATACAGACAATCTGGGTTTTCAGATTTTCTATGGTGTTTCCAATAATACGCGCCGTTTATGGGATATTAGCAATGCGGAACAACTCATCGGTTATAAGCCACAGGATGATGCGGAACGGTTTTTAAAGCTTCGTAAAAAAAATGGCTGTTGACGATAGAAAGTGGGATTGGCACCGCGATTTTTGATGAATTCACCATGAAAACCATTCTTATCACAGGTGCTGCTGGAACGATTGGCACTTCTTTACGTCAGCATCTCGAAAGCGACTATCATTTCCGCTGTCTTGATATCAAACCCGTCACTGATGCCGAAGATGTGGTTATCGCCGATGTGACTGATTTTAATGCCGTCATGTCGGCTATGCACGGCGTTGATGCGGTAATTCATCTTGCCGCCGATCCCCATGTCGAACAACCCTGGGAGCAAGTCTATACGAGCAGCATCCGTGGCTCTTACAATGTATTTGAAGCAGCACGATTGGCAAATGTCAGCAAAATTATTTATGCCAGTTCCATCCATGTTTCTTGGGGAGAGATAGAACGAGAACAACGTCTTGCGCCTGACAAACCCGTGCGTCCTAGTTCCCTTTATGCCGTTGGTAAAGTTTTTGGTGAAGCATTGGCTCGTTTCTTTACTGATAAATACAACATCTCTGTGATTTGTTTGCGTATTGGTGCATTTTATGAAGAACCGCAACCAGAAAACTACATATATTCTGATCATCTATCGCGTATTTGGTGCAGCCCACGCGATTTAGCACAACTTGTCAAACAATCTATTGACAGTGACAATCTCGGCTTTCAGATTTTCTACGCTCTTTCAAACAACACGGGAGCTTTATGCGACATGAGCAATGCTGAAAAACTGATTGGTTATCAGCCACAGGATGATGCAAAACTGTTTTTAAGAAATAGAGTCAGATATTTATGTTATTTTCTTATTAGAGCAAGAGACTTCTTAGATAAGTGCCGTGCCTCAGAAAAATGTGTTGATTGTTGCCCTGTTGTCTGACGTGAAAAATCCATTTAAAATTAAATGATAACAAACATTCCTGCTTGGCGGCATTATATTAAATACTACCAAGATGCCTATCGATTATTGTTCTTAAGCATTATTGTCTCAATTGGACAATCCCTACTGGTTGTACCCTTAGCCCTTCTGGTTGGCTACGCCATTGACGAGGTGATTCCAGCGAGAGACTTTTATCTCCTCGCTTTGATTGGCGGAGTGCTTTTTTTATTACATAT
>LUTY01003122.1 GCA_001640045.1 Candidatus Thiomargarita nelsonii
CCATGAGGGGGACGCTTGAGGGACGTTGGATTGTTAGCTTGACTTCGCCCTCGCTGGTAAATTTAAAAGCATTGGATAATAGATTGTTGATGATTTGTTGGAGCAGTTGCTCGTCAGTACGCAATAGGGGTGGCAAATCCTCGTCAAGTGTGATGTGGAAAGCCAAGCCTTTGTCGTCAGCGATATGGCGCAATTTATTTTCAATCTTGTCCACCAAGTCCGCCAGTGACACGTCTTCAATTTGGATTTCCATTTTGCCAGCTTCGATCTTAGATAAATCGAGTATTTCATTGAACAGTTGGCTAAATTCTGAATCGGCATTGTGGATCGTTTGTGCTTGTTTGACTTCTTTTTCGCTCAAATGGTTCTCCATGTTATCCCCTAATATTTGCGCGAGCATCAGTATACTATTTAAGGGGAACCGTAATTCATGCGACACATTGGCGATCAATTCAGATTTGTATTGATTCGCCCGTTCCAATTCTTTGGCTTTCGTTTCCAAAGCGACTTGCGCCTCTTTCATCTCGTTTTGCTGGTTTAGCAGCACTAAATTATTTTCACGAATTTCGTTGCCTTGCTGCTCTAACTCGTGGTTGCGCTCTTCCAGTTCTTCATTGAGTTGACGTAATTCTTCTTGTTGGACTTGTAATTCTTCAGATTGGCTTTGCCATTCTTCAGCCTGTATTCTGCTTTGCTCTAATACTTTTTGCATTTGGGTGCGTGATTCGGCGGCATTCACCGCTACCCCAATACTTTGCATCGCCTGTTCCAGAAAATCTTGTTGAAGGCTGGTTGGCATTTCATGGGAATAACCGATTTCAATCACTCCTTTGACGGCATTGTCATAGGAAAAGGGAATAATGAATACATGCAGGGGGATTAGCATTGTCATACATGACTGAATAATGATGGCGGATTCTTCCGGCATATTGGTGCGAAAAAAGGTCTTGTTTTCCAAAGCAGCCTGTCCAACTAAGCCATCACCGAATTCAAATTGATGAGGAATAGTTTTACTCGCCGTATAGCCATAACTAGCGATGACTTTCAAATAGGGTTTTTGATCGTCAGTATGGAGTAGATAAAAGACACCAACCTGTGCCTCTACATAAGTGGTCAAGAAAGAGATGATATTCTTGCTCAGTGTCACGATATCTAACCCGCCGCTCATATGGTCATTTAACAGTCCCTGTCCAGTTTTCAACCAGTCTTGTTGTCCTATTTCTTCCATCTGTTTATAGATTTCATTGTTCATGCTTTTCTGGTTTTCAACCATCATTTGAACCGCCGCATAAATACCAGTTGGACTCCCTTTGTCGGACTCAAATTCTATGTCAAAATGGCCTGCTGCCACTTCTTGAGTGATTTGTGCTATCGTTGCCGGTTCGCCACCAACCTCTCTCAGAATCTCACGATTGTAATAAATAGCGATGGAAGCTATTATAAAATTGAGTAGGATAGCAATGCTTAGTAGTACTGTGTACAGATTATTAGTCTCACTCATGTCAAAAATAGCAGCCACAATGATGATGGTAACAAATGACAAAAAACCTATCAGTAATTTCATTTTAATTCTCATATTATTAATGAGTCTCCAATTATCCAAATTGAGTGACAGAAAGACTGCCAACATGAGAAAATGCTCAGAATCACCGTTCAAAGCCTATTCAACGGACCCTTTTCAATTTGCTATCCAACACTTTCTTGACCAAATCGAGCATTTGTTTACTCTCTAAGCCAATTTTTTCAATATCGG
>LUTY01003133.1 GCA_001640045.1 Candidatus Thiomargarita nelsonii
GCATAAACTGGTTAAAGTCTTTGGGGGGCATCGTTATGAGCAAAAGCGTTTTCAGCTTGCCAGTAATCAGGTGCGACAATTAGAAGTCAAAACTAAAATCACTTCTGGCTTGAGTGTTTTTATTGTGCAAATACTCACCGCTTCCGCTTTGGGAGTCATTATTTATATTGCCGCCCAACAGTCAGCCGCAGATAATATCACTGTGGGTGGTTTTGTGTCGCTGTTTACAGCCATGGGTTTGCTGTTTAGCCCCATCAAGCGTTTGACTCAGGTGAATGATAAATTGCAACAAGGTTTGGCGGCGGCGCAAAGTGTCTTTAATTTGATAGATCAAGCTTCAGAAATCTCTCCCCCTAAAGGAGATTTGGCACGTTTTTCAGGCAAATTGACTTTTCAACACCTTCATTTTGCCTACGAGGGACAAACCAGCCCCGCTCTGCAAGATATTTCTCTCTCCATCATGCCCGGTGAAACCGTCGCCTTTGTCGGTGCCTCGGGCAGTGGTAAAACCTCTTTGGCGAATTTAATTCCGCACTTTTATAGCGTCACTGAGGGACAATTGTTAGTTGATGATGTCAATATCAATGATTTACCCTTAGAAACGCTCCGCGCTAATATTGCCATTGTCAGTCAAGATGTGGTGTTGTTTAATGATAGCGTTGCGGCTAATATCGCCTATGGTGCGATGGCAGAGGCGCCGCGTGATAAAATCATTGCGGCGGCTCAAGCGGCTTATGCTATGGAATTTATTGAACAAATGTCAGACGGTTTAGATACGCCGATTGGTGAAAGAGGCGTTAAATTGTCGGGCGGGCAGCGTCAACGTCTAGCCATCGCTAGGGCTTTGTTAAAAGATGCACCAATTCTGATTTTTGACGAAGCCACTTCGGCTTTAGATACGCAGTCAGAGCATAAAGTGCAACAATCATTGGAAAAACTTAAACAAGGGCGTACTATGCTGATTATTGCTCATCGTTTGTCTACTATTGCTAAAGCTGATCGTATTGTCGTCATGGAAAAAGGGCGTATTGTCGAAATCGGTCAACATGCCGAATTGATTGAAAAACAGGGAATTTATGCAAAATTATATCAAGTGCAAATGACTGGATGATAGAGTACAACAAAGATGAATTGGGAAATCGAAAAAGCTCAACACATAGGAGGGCGAGAATATCAAGAAGATAGTGTGGCAATCTTTTCAAAAGAAAATAGCCATTTATTAGTCGTTGCCGATGGAATGGGAGGACACGCGGGAGGGGAATTGGCATCAAAAACGATTATAAAAGTTGCTAAATTCTTATGGGAGCAAGAAACAGATGCTACACCGATAAAATTTTTGCAGCGAATTTGTGAACTGGCTCACGATAAGATTAATGAATTAGGAAAGAAACATAATATATCCCCTCATAGCACTTGTGTTTTATTATACATTCATGGATCGCTCGCATGGTGGGCACATCTTGGAGATAGTCGCTTATATCATTTTCGTCATAGAAAATTACGACAACGTACTAGAGATCATTCAGTCGTACAATTATTAGTCGATTTGGGGCGCGTTAAGGAAGAGGATATGGCAAAGCATCCTAAACAAGGTCATTTATTCGCAGGCTTAGGTGGGGAAGAATCCCCTCAGCCCGATTTTGGTCAAGCCTCGGTGCGCCCCGGCGATAGTTTTTTGTTGTGTAGCGACGGTTTTTGGCAACATGTTTCACCGTCCAGTATGCTGAAGATATTGTTACGAGCTGATGTTGATCTTAGAACGCGGGTTGAATGCTTGCTAAAAGAGGCTTTGGAGGCTGGGGGTATTGAGGGGGATAATATTAGTGTGGCTGTGGCACAGCTTAAAGGTAAAAATACTTTAAATATATGGCGTTATGTTGCATTAGGATTCTTCATAACAATGATTTTGGGCGGTGGGGTGTGGTATTATTTTTGGTAATCAGGCTCGGAGCCATGATAACACGCGACGCAGAGCGTCGCTACATGCATTCCCACGCAGAGCGTGGGAACGAGGACATAGTAGGTTTGTTCTCGTTCCCACGCTTCGCGGCGGAATGCATGCATCGACGCTCCGCGTCGAATTTTAATGTCTTTTGAAACTTTCCAAAATGTCTCCAAAAATAGCTTCATATTCATTTCTTTCTTTGAAATCTGAGAAGCCTTGAAAAATGTAATATCCGTCTTTAGTATAAAGAAGTGCGTGATAGACCAATCTATAATGATTGGTCTTCATATCTTGGCCTTTCGCAATGATTTTTATTCCCTCAAGTCCATCAATCAAGACATCCTCTTCCTTTAAGATTTCGATGATTTTGATAGAAACCTTCAAACGCTCTCTGGCGTAAGCTTTCTTGTTGGTAATATTCCAAGCTTCTGTTATTGATGAGCCAACTATCACGAGAGGATCATCTTTTGAGCGAACCGGAAAATCTCCATTCAGTGAGAGAACTATGCTATTACCAATCTTTTTGGAGATTTTTAGCTTCCCTTTTTCTGATACACGGAATGTGACTCCTTCAAAGAAATCTACCTCAATGTCCTTATTCCATATGGCTGATAAAACAGATGCTTTTAAAGACGCTGATAATTCATCCTCAAAGAGTTTGGGGAAAATCGCAACGATCAATATTGTTTCTGATTCATCTCCAAATACTAGCATCCACTTTAAAAATTCAGTACCATGAAGATTTTGACTCGCATGAAGCAAAATGGCATCTTGGTCATTTAATTTAATACTCTTTTTATCTATTAATTTCACGCCTACTGTGGCAAGGCTGGGTTTAGTGAAGCCCTTCGTAACTTCACTAAACGGTCCCGGCATTTCTGTCACCATAATTGAAGAGCCGGTTTCTTGCCTGATATATCCAGGAAACTGTGTTGCTCTGATAAAATTATCAGGTGGGATCAAAGTTATCTTTGTTCCTGGCACTCTTTGTGCCGCTATTGCTACCGTAACAGCAATAAAACTGGTAATGAACAACAGAAACGATAATTTCTTCATTGGTTTTTCTCCTTTGTTTAGGGTTGTTTAAAGGAGTCCAAGATTTATCTTGGACGTCCAAGATAAATCTTGGACTCCTACAAAAAGCTATACTTGTAGTTATTAATAGGATTTATAGGTTTTTTATCCTTGCTTATATAAAATCCTTGTAGTTATTGTGTTTAATGGTTAATTCGCTTTTGAGGAAAAAATGAATAAAGAAGAAGTCAAAGAATTAGGCGGACAAATGACTATTTCCGAAGGGAGTAGAGTTTTTATTATCCCTACAGAAAAAGAAATGGCAGGTGATTCTGTCGAAATATCCCAAGATGAAGATAAGATTGCTGAACTACTCGCTTACTGGCAGACCTTCAAAAAATATAAGTGGAAGCTGATAGGGCTAAGCTTATTGGTCGGGGTATTGACGGCTTTCTATAGTGACCGCTTAGAGCCGACCTATAGCTCTACTGCTCGCTTGCTGATCGAATTTGACAAGGCTAACATTATATCTATTCAAGATATTTCTGCCACCAGTTCACCCAAAGAGGACTATTTCTACACTCAGTTGGAAATTCTAAACTCTCGGATTTTAGCGGTGAAACTGGTCGAACAACTCGACTTAGTCTCTCACCCGGCATTTGAGCCAGCAAGCCAGGAACAAGGATTTGATTGGTCCCGATGGCTCCCCAGTGCCTGGTTGTCATCTAAAAAGCCCCCCACAGAGAGTACCGCCGTTCCCATAGAAACGCCGGAAGAAAAGCAAAAGCGGGCCGTCGTTAATACAGTTATGGCAGGTTTAAGTATCAGCCCTGTGATTAAAACTCAATTAGTGGAGATTAGCTTTGAATCTCCAGATCGCAAATTGACCGCCCTAATTCCCAATGCCTTGGCAGATATCTATATCAAATACGATCTGGACACCAAACTGGAAATGACCGATAAAGCCGCTAAATGGTTGACAGAACGTTTAGAGAATTTACGCCAGGTTCTGGAAAACTCTGAGAAAAATCTGCAAGACTATATGGAAAGTCAAAATCTTGTCAATGTCACGGGTATCAAAAGTGTTACAGTCAGAGAGCTAGAAGAAACGGCTAGCAATTTGCTCAACGCCCGCTTGCAACTTGCCAACAAAAAACGAGTTTACAAGCAAGTACGAGCACTCCAAGCTGGAACCACCAATTTTGAGTCTATTCCAGCCATTCTCAATAATCCGCTGGTACAAGGTATGAAACAAGCAGAACTGGCTGCCAGGAGAAAAGTTTCTGAACTGAAAGAGCGTTATGGGCAAAAACATCCTCAGATTCGTGCCGCCAATGCGGAACTGGAAGCGGCTATCGCT
>LUTY01003124.1 GCA_001640045.1 Candidatus Thiomargarita nelsonii
TGAGCCTACGCCCTAAACTGTCAGAAATATTCTCCCGCGATGCTTGCACTGCTCGATGTGCAAAACGATAAGTCTTATCAATTAAATAATAGGGTATTTCTAGGTTGTCACGCAAAAATGATCTGAAATCATTTTCAAATCGTGGATCGCTTATATCTACCTGTTTGGCGAGTGATGCACCTCCAATAACCAAGCGCCCCGCTAGATTAACGATGGTCAACTGGCGGAAGAAATCAATCAATTCAGATTGACGCCCGGTGTACTTAAGACTCGATTCCAACGATTCCCAGTTGGTATTGGAGAGTAGGTGATGTTCGATAAACCTGCATAGTTTTTCTCCATCTGTAACACATTCTTGAATCATAAAATTCTCTCAGGCGAGACAATTGCAAAATAGGGATGAACAGTTATCAATACCCTAGCCAGCCTAACGGGTGCGTACTCCGCACAAATAAACGATACACCAGATTTCAAAGGGCAAAGGAATATGATGGCACTGTCGCTTGAACCGGTTTATTCGTTGTTTGGCATTGGTTGTACTCACGCGAAAAAAGCACTCGACACCCCAACGCTAATAACTCAGAGCCAAAAATCCTATTTTTTTAATAAATAGGATTTTTCACTACAACTTAATATGGGACTCGTCCAAAATAAATTTTGGACTCCGGAATTTACAAATGAATACCTATTTGACATTAAAAAGCCTACATCTTCTTGGTGTAATTATATTTTTAGGAAATATCATCGTAACGGGATGGTGGAAAGTGATGGCAGATCGCACTAAAAATCCCGTGATCATCGCTTTTGCACAACGCCAAGTGACTTTGACGGATTATATTTTCACAACAGGCGGAGTCATACTGATTCTTGTCACTGGAATTGGAAATGCCGTACTCCATGAGATGGATTATCTGAGCATAGTCTGGTTAGCATGGGGATTTTGGCTCTTTATTCTTTCTGGAGTTATTTGGGCTGTGATCTTAATCCCAATTCAAATTAAACTGGCGAAAATGTCTCAACAGTTTTCTAAAGATGGGCTTATTCCTGATAACTATTGGCATTTAGAACGCCTTTGGCTCTTTTTTGGGATATTAGCAACTCTCCTGCCATTATTCAACATTTATTGGATGGTATTTAAGAGTAATTGAGACGTCCAAGATAAATCTTGGACTCCTATTTTCTGCTCCCAAAAATCCTATTTTTTAAAAAAATAGGATTTTTCACTACAACTCACCTTTCAGAGCCCGGTGCCAAGAGGCGTTTAGTTATTTCTGGCAATTGCATACTATGTAAAAAATAGGGGCGTGGATGATCACCTTGTAAAGTCTCACAATTGAGTACCGCTTGTTGCATTTCATCTGGAATGGACTCAGCACCACTCGCGGCACCTATCAATCCCCCGACAATACAAGCATTCGTGTCAGTATCACCACCCCCAGAAATGGTTTCTCGAATAGCATCGACATAATCCGTTCCCAGCAACAAATGTCTAAAGGCATGAGTAAAACCGATTTTAAGAAATCCCACTTGTGGATAAAAGGGAACATCGACATTATTTTTAGCCTCTTCCAACCAACGAGGTACTTCATTGGCATGAGAAGCCGCCCAATTGTATGCGCGTTCAAAAGCCATTTTTCGATCCCCCGGTTTATTTATCAAACTTGAAATGGCTATGACATAACAAGCGACAGCATGACGACAACTCTCGTTGGGATGAGAAAGGCTAGAATCTTGCTCAGCAAAATGAGCC
>LUTY01003125.1 GCA_001640045.1 Candidatus Thiomargarita nelsonii
CGTTGTTCTATTGTTGATACGTGGTGGCAAACTGAAACGGGGGGGATTCTTATTTCTCCGTTGCCTGGGGCGACGAAACTTAAACCGGGTTCTGCAACGCGCCCGTTTTTTGGTATTGTCCCGGCAATCGTTAATAATGAGGGTGAAGTCCTTGAGGGGGCGGCAGAGGGTAATTTGATCATCACTCGTTCGTGGCCTTCTCAAATGCGTACTGTTTATGGGGATCATCAGCGTTTTCTGGATACTTATTTTTCACATTATCCGGGTAATTATTTTAGTGGTGATGGTGCCCGCCGCGATGAGGATGGTTTTTATTGGATTACGGGTCGTGTGGATGATGTGATTAATGTGTCGGGTCATCGTATGGGGACGGCTGAGGTTGAGAGTGCGTTGGTTTTACATGAGGCTGTGGCGGAGGCTGCGGTGGTTGGGTATCCTCATGATATTAAGGGTCAAGGTATTTATGCTTATGTGACTTTGATGGCGGATAAGGTGCCGAGTGATGAGTTACGCAAAGAGTTAGTGAAGCAGGTTCGTTCTGAAATTGGTCCCATCGCTTCGCCAGATGTGATTCAATGGGCGCCTGGTTTACCTAAAACTCGTTCTGGTAAAATCATGCGCCGCATTTTGCGTAAGATTGCTGCCAATGAGCTTGAGAATTTGGGGGATACTTCTACTTTGGCTGATCCTAGCGTTGTAGAAGATTTGATTCAGCATCGTGCCAATAAATAAATCAAATACAAATGAAATAAAAATCCTATTTTTTGTCTGAATCAGAATTATCATAATTTGAGAATTAACAGAATAAAACTTAAAATAATTAAGTATTTATTCTATTATGAAAATTCTGATTCAGACAGAAATAGGATTTTTTATATCACATTCAAATTTTACAGGTGGCTGCTGTCGTTTCTGGCGGTGCGAGCAAGGCATCAATTTTAGCGGCACAAATAAAGTCATTTTCCGACATTCCCCCTATCGCATGGGTAGAATAACGCACTAAACAACGATTATAGGCCACTTCAAGATCAGGATGATGATCTTCTTGATGTGCAATCCAGGCGACGGCATTTACGAAAGCCATTGTTTCGTAATAGTTTTGAAATTTATAGGGACGGCTCATTTCTGTTGCCGTTTCATTCAATTGCCAATCTTTCAGTTGGCTCAACAAGGCTTGTGCCTCTTCTCTCGTCAATGGTTTAACACCACCTTCACATGGTTTGCAGCGTTTTTGCGTCAATTCACTCATAAAACAATTCCTTACTCTGATTTAGGGGGAACATAATGGGGATCATTGGGATTGAGAAAAATAAAACTGAATTGCCCAGGTTCAATTTCGACAAAATCCATCTCAGCATCCTCTAGTAAGTCTTTATAGGTGGGATCAAAGACAATATCAATTCCTTCGCATTGAATGTGGATATCGCCTTCTTTGATTTCATCAAATCCCATTTTGTTGTATTCAATACTACCATCGGCATTACGCAGTGGGGCGAGACGTAGTGCTTGTCCCTTCATATCGCCTTGCTCGGCGGCTTTTAAAATCTGAGCAGATGCTCTCTCGGTAACTTTAAACATGCTTTTTCCTTTATTTACAATAGACTTGTCCCAATCGAATTGTAGGGTGGATTAAGCGATAGCGTATCCACCTGATTCTTACTTTACAAGTCTAATCAATAAAAATTGACGATTTTCGGGGAGTAATCGTCGTCTGGTTAATACTTGAGGGTAATAGTAGGTTTTTTAAAGG
>LUTY01003126.1 GCA_001640045.1 Candidatus Thiomargarita nelsonii
CGCACAACAAGGGATACCAATTGCTCGCCACTGCCGCCCGCCATAAAACTCAGTATAGATAAAACCGGTGTGTATGCGCTCAGCCATGCTGACTTTCTTGCTTTAGGGCTGGATTTGTCCCTACTGAATGCCAAACAGGTTTCTCAAATTCAGATGACCCATCAAGGTCATCCCGTGTCTATCTTTATTGCTGGGGAGGATGATGGCGTTTTCGGATCTGATGATGTTTTATTTTTTTACGCCCAAGCCGCAAAGGGACCTTATACCCGCAATAATATATATTGGCTCTCTCTCAATCCAAACGGTGGTAAGAGACTGAACTTTAAAGATGGCACGCCAAAGCCTAGCTATCCACAGTTGAGCGAATTTACACAGACAGTACATGTTGAAACTAATAGTCGCTACTGGTCACGGATGCCTGACAGTATCAACAGAGATCGTCTGTTTTGGAAAAAGCTCGATGCTGGCAATTCCCTAGAAATGCCGGTGACATTGCAGCATCTGGCTCAAACGTCAAAAGATGCCACTCTCCGCGTGATGTTGCAAGGCAAAACGGATGATCGTGCGACTAATCCCAACCACCACACCAAAATCTTGCTTAACGATGTTGAAATCCATGATGCTCAGTGGAGTGGTCAACAGATTTTTCTACAAGAAGTCAGTATCCCACAAACTAAGCTGCTTGAAGGCAAGAATACTGTTACCCTACTTTCAGTAGGAGATACTGGAGCTACGGTAGATATCCTCTACGTCAACTGGCTGGAAATTGACTACACAGCCACGATGACCGCTGTTGAGGATCATTTGACATTTAAGCTGACTGGCGTTGAGCAATACAATTTGACAATCAATGGCTTTACCCGGTCCGATTTGTTGGTGTTGGATGTCACTAATCCGTTCAACATAGTGCCGTTGCTAGGTGCGACGGTATCGGGTGCTCAAATTCAGTATGCCGATCAGTTGGATGGTAATAAGACATACTATGCCTTTAGCTTTGCTGATAAGCATCTACTGAAACCCGCAGCGATGAGTCTGGATTTGCCCACCACCCGGCTTGAATCTCCCTGCAATCAGGCTGATTATTTCATCATCTATCACGATAGCTTTGACACCAAAGCACTCGAAAATCTCATAGCGGCTCGCGGTAAAAAGGTCATGGCTGTGCAGGTATCTGATATTTATGATGAATTTAACCACGGCCTGCCTGAACCGCAGGCGATTAAGGATTTTCTCACTTATGCCTACGAAAATTACACTCAGCCCCGTCCGGCTTATGTGCTGTTGGTGGGCGATGCCAACCAAGACACCTTAAACGAATTGGGAGATGGCATTAATTACGTCCCCACCCACACTTTTCATACCTTTCTGATGGGAGAAACCGCCAGTGACAATTGGTTTGTGAGCGTCAGTGGTGATGATCCTTTGCCTGATATGTTTTTGGGACGCATACCGGTCAAAACCCAAGCGGAACTGGATGCGGTGGTTAAAAAACTGACCAGCTATCCGAAAGTGCCATTGGATGGTTGGGAGCAAAATGTTCTCTTTGTGGCAGATGATATAGCGGAATTTGAAGAAGTTTCTGATCAGTTGATAGAAAAATATTTGGCAAACTATAGCCCGACGCGGATATATCTAAGTGAATACACTGAAGATGAAAAAATCGTGACGCAGGATATTAGTCAAGCTATCAACGCTGGCGCGGTTTTGACAAATTACACTGGTCATGGCAGCGTCAACCTTTGGGCGGGGG
>LUTY01003127.1 GCA_001640045.1 Candidatus Thiomargarita nelsonii
CAATTTCTGTAAGGTTTGTAAACTGGACGGATTCCAGCGCAGTGCTTGATTGAGCAGCGTTTCTAATGTGATAGCAATTAATTGATTCAAAATGAATTTTTCTCTAATAAAAATGTGCAAGGTATACTTGTCCAGATAAATTTTGGCCCAGACCTCAGAGGTTTTGAAAACCTCTGAGGTCTTTACAAACTCCTGAGCCATATTGAGTATCACAATTTAAATCCCCTATGCACGGCAACAATGCCGCCACTTAAATTATGATAATCACAACGATCAAAGCCCACAGATTGCATCATTTCTAATAAAGTTTCCTGATTAGGATGCATACGAATGGACTCCGCTAGATAGCGATAACTGTCAGCATCCTTAACAATCAATTTACCTAATAATGGTAACACTTTAAAAGAATAAAGATCATATAAAGGCTTTAACGGGCGGATTTTTAATTCGGAAAATTCCAATATCAAGAGCCGCCCCCCCGGTTTTAACACTCGCAACATTGAGGCGAGGGCGGCTTCTTTGTCAGTCACATTACGCAAGCCAAATGCCATGGTGATTATATCAAAAGTATTATTGGCAAAGGGCAATGATTCGGCATTGACTTGGGCATAGTCTACCAACACGCCTCGATCAAGTAAACGTTCACGTCCGACTTGTAACATGGCAGCATTAATATCAGCTAAGACGACTTGACCTTGTTCACCAACAAGGGTGGCAAACTTGGCGGCTAAGTCGCCTGTGCCCCCGGCCAAATCAAGTACTCGTTGCCCGGGCTGTACACCTGATAATTCGATGCTAAAGCGTTTCCAGAGGCGATGTATGCCTAAAGACATGAGATCATTCATTATGTCATAATTGGTGGCAACGGAGTCAAAGACTTGGGTGACGCGCTGGACTTTGTCTTGGTGTGGGACTTGGGTAAAGCCAAAATGGGTGGTTTTTTCTGTATTCATGTTATGAAGCCTTTTTTTTGGAGAAGAGAGTGATTTAAGTCATTGGCCCTAATGATTTTTCGCGGGATTGGACCAGTTCAGAATAGGTTAACAGATATTCCCCGTTTTTTGGGTCAAATAGTCGAAGAAGGTCATTTTCAAGACGTAACTGAAGTCCTAACAAACAACTAGGCAGGATTAAGGTGCCATCTGTCAACTGCGTAGTCGTCATTTCCTGATAAGTCCCTTCAACCAGCCATTGACCACGCAATGGTGGCTGTAGATAATCAGAAGTGGGATCATACATAAAAAATTCCTGGACACCTAAGCGCTGATAAAGCGTGTGCTTTTCCTCTTCATCTTCTTGACGGGTGAGATGTGAGGTAATTTCAATAACCACATCAGGTCCCTTGCCCTCTATCCATGTTTGATAAATACGCCGATTATGTTTAGGTATCCCAAAAACCACAAAGACATCGGGTGCCACAAAAACATTAGGATTACCCTCCTCGTAATAAAGCATGAGTGCTCCAGACACGTAAACCTCAGCTTGTTCTCGGAAATGGGCATTTAAAGCCTCTGTCAAATAAAACAGCGGATCGCGATGGAAATCACTTTCGGCTATAGGTTTGCCGTCAGTGTCAGGATAATAGCTCCCCTCGTTTTGAAGTATGTTAGCTGTCACCTTGATTGTCTCTCTTTGAGTCGTAAATTGTACACTGGGGGGTTCCCCATTCCTACCCCCCTTAGGGATCAATGCCATTAAGTTAAGCCAGGGCGAACACACCGGTTCGCCCCTACAATCCCTAAATACGC
>LUTY01003128.1 GCA_001640045.1 Candidatus Thiomargarita nelsonii
GGTTTCAAACGGGCCGTTTGTGCCAGAACGCTTGCAGTCTCACTTACAAGCCAAATTACCGGCAGGGCTATTACCATCGGCTTATGTCCCATTATCCGCCCTGCCACTGACAGCCGATGGACAGTTAGATCAAGCCGCGCTCGCCCATGTGCCCGTTATTGACACCGATTTAGTACAGCGCTGGGAGCAGCGCATACAGTCGTTGCCAGAAATTAACCAAGTTGCCGTAGTGGTAAAAGAAAACCACGAAATTTTGCCACCATTACATCTCGGAAATCTGGTGCCAAATTGGCAAACTGCACTTGCCACCAGTGAAACTGTTAACATTGATAATTTTGTGGCTGTAGCGGCAAAACCAAAACAACTAGCCCTCAGTCATGGCAAGCCCTTAGCAGAAGATGCACAAGCACCAACTACTCTACCTGCAATCCTGCAACGAGCGGCTCGTGAGGTGTCAGAAAAAAATATTCTTTATATTCAACTAGATGGTTCAGAAATCGTTCAATCTTATGCCGAGTTATTAGAGCAAGCTGCGCGAATTTTAGCCGGATTAAGAAAACCAGATTTAAAACCACAAGATAAAGTCATTTTTCAATTAGAACATAATCAAGATATTATTCCAGTCTTTTGGGGATGTTTGCTGGGTGGATTTATACCCGTCATCGCTGTAGTACCAAGCAGCTATGGTGAATCTAGCCGTACTTTGGAACAATTGACTCAAGTATGGCAATTATTAGAGCAGCCATTAATTATTACCACAGCGGAGCAGGAAAAATCCATGCAGACGCTGTCTAAAACGCATCCGCTTAAAAATGCCCGTCTTGGCTTAATTGAAACCCTAAAAAATAATCAACCTGATAACAGTTATTACCAAGCACAGCCAGATGATATTGCCTTTTTTAACTTAACTTCTGGCAGTACTGGCGTACCTAAATGTATTATGCTCACTCACCGCAATATCTTATCGCGGGCGAGTGGCACTAATGAGCTTTGTCAACATTCAAAGGACGACATCATACTCAATTGGTTGCCATTTGATCATATTGGTAGTATTTCAGATTGGCACTTACGCGCTGTTGATATAGGCTGCAAATTGGTTTATGCCCCCAAAGAATATGTGCTAGCTCAACCCCTAAATTGGCTAGAACTGATTGATAAATATAGAATTACCCATAGCTGGGCACCCAATTTTGCCTATTCCCTTATCAATGATGCGATTAAATCAGTTTATCAAAAAAACTGGGATTTATCGTGCGTCAAATCTCTACTCACGGCGGGTGAGTCGATTTCCATTAAAATCGTACAGGATTTTTTAAAAAATCTTGCGCCTTATAAGCTAAATCAAACCGCCATTAGCACCGCATTCGGTATGGCTGAAATGGGATCGGGCATTACCTATTTCCAAGCAACCAATACCACGCCACTAAAATTTTTCAGTGTGGATAGGACAACTTTGGCAGGCTCACTGGTTCATGTCAGTCCCGATAATCCTAATAGCATTATTTTTATGAGTTTAGGCTCCGTCATTCCGAGCGTTTCTATCCGTATTGTTGATGACGAAAATAATCTGCTACCTGAAGAAACAATTGGTCATTTTCAAGTCAAAGGGGCTGCGGTATCACCCGGTTATTATAAAAATCCACCAGCCAATCAAGCCGCATTTTTGGCAGACGGTTGGTTTGATACCGGAGATTTAGGCTTTATTTCAGAGGATCATCTGGTTTTGACTGGTAGAGCTAAGGAAAGCA
>LUTY01003130.1 GCA_001640045.1 Candidatus Thiomargarita nelsonii
TGCACAACGAATGCTCCAACAGCATCTCACCAGAATCCGCTCTCAGACGATATCCACCCTACATGCTCTCTTGTGCCATTATCTCCAACTGAGTCACATCCACCACTTTAACATCCGCGTACCACAAATCTCCCCCTCGTAGATTTCTTGAGATTTGTACCAATGACTCAACAATTAAAGCACGTCCCGACGGTGTATCGTAATTGCTCGGTATCCACGGTAGCACCCAAAAATTTTTTTCTTGATGACGCAACAGCACCGCCACATGCTTTATCACTTGCGAAGGATCAGAAATATCCAAGCGCTCCCAATCATACGAGGCTATCAAAGCGTTTGTTATGTATTGTGTCAAACATAGAATACCCACTTTTTTTAAGAGTTTAGAGTCTTTATGCCAGAGCGATGCCCATCGATCTTTAACGGTTTTCCAAATCGAGTAGAAAAACTCTAACAGAACATCATCGCTTTCAAGTGGTTTCACCCTTTGTTGTTGAATGTAACTCATTGAAGCTTCTATGGCAGCGGGTGGGACAATCCGCAGCGGATCATTTGTCGTGTCCCAACGGATAATGCCTTTAAAAGGGCTACCGTCTTCCGTATCGATTAGCCCGACGAAGCCAAGGTTTGGAGTGAGTGTCAACCGAGCCGTCTTCAGGCGCTTATCTAATTGCTGTTTTTCGTAGTGCAATGCTAAAGCCTCAAGGTTTTCCTTTGAAACTTGAGAGGCTTTATTATTGATTACCATAAACTGGAAGGCTTTTTCCGTATCATCCGCGTTCAGGAGTGCAACGACATTCACGCTTAATTGAGGATTAAAATGTTGCATTCCCAGCAATCGGTGTTGTCCATCGATGACAAGGCCGGGCTTTTTTTCTCCGTCAGTCAACGCCAAGATACCTAAGTAATGATTTTCTTGAACATCTGGGTTTAAAGGTTTCAGATCATAACCCGGCTGGTCGATGGTCAGAATGATCGAGGTGGGAATTGTGTTTTTTGGCTCATTAGTTAAGAAACGCTTTATAGCCATGACTTTTGCAGGACTGGGTTGTGAAGTGCCAGTGTCGTCTTCCAATCGCACAATGGCAGCCCACTCTAAGAGTTGTCCAACGGGCGCATGAAAAAGGCAAAATGTTGGCGCGTTTCCTACTTCAACACGTTGACGATAGACGATACATGGATATTTGTACGATGCCACAATAGTGTCCTATAAGTGAGAATGAGGTTCGTGATTTTCGAGATTAAAAAAATCGGCCACATCATTTTTATTATAAACCCTAACATCAGTCCACGGTCCGAGTTGCAGGAAGGCTTGTTTAAGATTTAAACGTTTTTGATCGGCCAATTGTTGAGCTATCTTATAATGCAAAGCAAATTTATAGCAACCATCAATTTCTTGAAGCCTTTGTGAAGAAGGCTGAAATCCCAAAATTAATGATTGAATTGCAGGCATTGCCCAAGTTGCGAAATTGCCTTTTTTATGGCTATTGCACGATTGGCAGGCAGGAAGCAGATTATCTTCTATACTATTACCGCCGTATGCTCGCGGCCAAAGGTGTTCACAAGTATAGGCATTATACGAATTGGAATCCTTGAAATCGAGAGAAACACCGCATAAATAACAATGAGAGTGTTTTTTTCGCGCCCAATTTTTGAGCCTACGCCCTAAACTGTCAGAAATATTCTCCCGCGATGCTTGCACTGCTCGATGTGCAAAACGATAAGTCTTATCAATTAAATAATAGGGT
>LUTY01003131.1 GCA_001640045.1 Candidatus Thiomargarita nelsonii
TGTTTTGGCATCTTGGGTTGTTTCTTCGCTTTAAATACCATGCCAGAAAAGCAGCTATCAAACAAAAACAAAGCATGTTTTGCTAAAATTCCCCGTGCCATGGTCAAAATTTCATTCATTCTCAAAGCTTTTCGCCAAAAGCCTTTTTCATCAGCACCGAGAGTGGGCGCGTCAGTCGGGACAAGATAACCTGTATCATTGTACGTCTCACCGTGCCCCGAATAGAAAAACAATAGACGATTATTTTTGTCAAAACCGTAATCATTGATAAAGGTATTAAAACGGTCTTTTAATTGACGGCTATTGAGATTGAGATATTTTTCAACGTGAAAACCTTTAGATTTGAGAAGGATTTCCACTTGTTTCAATTCTCCGGGGATACTTCTTAAATCTTGCCAACCATTGGTATAGTCACTTTCGCCAATGAGGAGAGCATAGCTGCCACTATACGAAGATAGAATCGTTTCACCTTCAGTAGAAAATAATACCCTACCCCTATTTTCATCCGGCGACGGCGTAGATTGGCGTAAGGGGGTTTCGTTACAAGCTGGCAAAACGCCGAGGCTTAATAATATAAAGAGTAGGATAATAATCCTCTTTTTCCGTGTTCCAGTTGAAAAGTTCATATTGCTTAGTCCAGCGTAGGAGGCACCCTACGCTCGTTATGGAGAGTAGCACCGAGGTACCTTTTGAAAAGAAGTTAGCTAATGCAACGGCTCACCTTGTAACCAATTTCTCATGTTGGTATGTAGTTGATTGACACGTTGAGAGTAGATTTGCTGTTTTGATTCAGCGTGTTGCTGTATTTCTGCCATAATCATAATCTCCTGAGTTTAAAGGAGTCCAAACTAAAGTTTGGACTCCGACAAATAATGGCAGGGCACGTAATCAACTAAATAGACATCATTATCGGAAAGATAAAATGTATAACCATCTTCGTGCATTTTTTTAGTATCAATGCTGAGGATGACTAATTGTCCATGTCTTTTTCCCACCTTTGAAGCGGTTGGAATATCTTTTGATAAATGAACGTGATGCCGTTTGCGTTTGAGTAATCCTTTTTCTTGAATAGAAGATAAAAATTGCTCAGCAGTGCCATGATATAAAATATCGGGTGGCGTAATTTCTTGAAATGCTAAGGCGACATTAACAGAATGACCTTGATTAGCTTTGATGAGAGTTAAATCGTCATTAAACGAAAATCGTTTTTTATCGTTGTTGTCAACAACGTATTTTAATTCATCAAAACTAAAGCGGATTTTGGAATTTTGTAAAATTTCAGCAACACTCGCCCAGCCATTTTCCTCTAAGCTTAAACCAATAGATTGTGGCTTATGTCGCAGCACATAGCTTAAAAATTTGCTGATTTTGATTTCTCGTTTTTTGTTCATAGCGGCTTAAAATCGTTATACTTAGGAGTGCAAGGCGTACCTTGCACGGTTTTTTTGTCTTATAATAATCCTACTAGGACGCGGAGCGTCCGGGCAGGCATTCCCACGCAGAGCGTGGGAACGAGAACGGCTTTTCTCGTTCCCACGCTCCGCGTGGGAATGCCTGCCTCGACGCGGAGCGTCGAGAAAAAGTTGCACATCGCGTAATAACTAACTATTGGCATTCCAGACATATTAGCCCCCGATAATGTGGGATTGGTAACAGCACAAACCCACAAATTTACGACACCTTTAGCCTTGGATTGTGGACGTTCTTTGCCAAATTACGAACTTATATATGAAACTTATGGCA
>LUTY01003132.1 GCA_001640045.1 Candidatus Thiomargarita nelsonii
TTTGAAGATGAGAACGGTATCTGAAATTTTTAATTTTTTTTTTCATCGCGCAAACCGGCGTAGCATTTGCGTCCTGATAAATTCGTGTCAAATTTTGGGCCCGTTCATTTTCCAGTTTACAGTCTTGATTAAAAAAATTCACTATGGTTAAATATAATTTTCAACATTAAAGGAACTAAAAATGAAATTTATAAGAAGAAAAGATTTAGACACTCAAACCAGATGAAATATAATTACAGAAGGTTTATCCTGTATGGGAATTTACGGCGGTATGACAAACCTAGCAACTAGATACAATATATCAAGAACATTTCTTTATCAACTAATGGGAGCCGCCTTAATATACCTCAGCGAAATGTTCACCGTTGAATCTCATCAAGTTCCATCCAATCAAATGGATATTGAAGCATTTATACTCCTATTAAGACTAGAAGGTAAATGTTCTATTTCCAGTATTTCCGAAATACTCACAGCATTGGATTACCCTTCCACCTCAACCGGAATGATAAGCCAACATATAAGTCAATATGGCAAACAATTACCATCAACATTATCTTCGCCTGAAGAACATCAAGTCATTTATTTGAGTGATGAAATATTCGCACTAGGTTGTCCTATTTTAATCACAATAGAACCCAAAAGTACAGCCATTTTAAAAATTGAATTGGCTCCGGTTCGTTCTTCAGAAAGCTGGAAAAATCACTCTTCTGGAACTTCAACTCAATCAATTTGTAGCGAAAGCATTAGCAAGTGATAGAGGTAAAGGAATCACAGGAGGTTATAAAGCAGTATATCCGCAGTTACCATGGTATTCAGACCATTTCCATGAATTTAGAGGACTATTTAAGCTCCTTAATAAATTTGAAAGACGAGCTTATGCTGCTATTGAGTATGAACATAATCGTTTGTGTCGATTTGACAATGCTCGTTCAGAAACCAATTTAGAAACACGTCTGAAACAGTATGAGCAAGCTGCCAAAGAATGTTCCGATAGTATTGATTTTTATCAACAATTTGAAGACTCGTTATCAATGTTAATTCCATCATTATATTTTTTCAACCATGAAGGACAACCTAATTATAAACAAACTGTAAAAGATGATATTTTAACAATCATGGGATGGTTGGAAGAATTACAAAACCATCAAATTAACGAACAAACCACTCTAATAAGAAAACATATTGATGATATAACGTCATGTTATCAACCAGTTGAAGAGATTTATCAAAATCTATCAACTAAGATTGATTCTCAATCTTTAAATGCTCTTTGTATAGCTTGGCAACACAAGCATCTTACTAATCAAACTAAAGGAGTTTCAAAACGTTACCATGTAGATGAATTTCATTTTTGGCTAAGTTATGCAGAACATCAGCTAGACAGTAAAAATGAAGAACAAGCTGAAGTAATTAGTGATTCTGTATTCGATTCATTGGACGATCTAGTACGTTCTTCTTCGTTGATTGAAATGGTTAATTCTCTCATACGTCCTTATTTAAATAGTTGTAAAGGACAAATCACTCAAGATACATTGAATTTAATTATGTTTTTTCATAATCATAGAGCTTATAAAACGGGCAAACGTAAGGGAATAGCTCCTATTGAGATATTGAATCGCACTAAGTTAGATAAACATTGGACTGAATCTTTGTTCGAGGCTTTATCTATAAGAACAAATACTTAATTTTGGTTTCTTGATTCTTTTTTTTCTAGCAGAAATAATCTTTTTTACTTCTGTCGCT
>LUTY01003144.1 GCA_001640045.1 Candidatus Thiomargarita nelsonii
AAACAGATTATTGAGGGGCTTGAGTACCAGGGGACTTGAGCACTATAGTGACCCAAAATGGAAAATTGTAGCTTATATCAGTCTACTTGAAGCCAAGTTAAAATACAGGGAGTTCCTCGGAAACGAAGTAACGAGCGAAGCGAGATCAATTAATGCCTGTGGACAAGACTGCTCTGTTGCAACTTGCTGTAGCAACCAGCTTGGTTGAAACAGGAACCAAACAGTGTGATGAGTTCTTCGTCCACAAATTGAAGAACAGGATGTGAACGTTTTGCATATCAGTGTTGCTTATGTCCTAATGCAATAATCATACTGGTATCCACCCAATAAGGTGCATCTTGACAAAGTTTAGCCACTTCAGTCATGTGTTTTTGTTTGAACACAGCCTGTTCTTTTGCTGATAGTGCCGTTAATAAACGGCGATAACCCGTATTCCAAAGAATATCCCACCAAGTTGGTGCGCTGCTTAGATAAAAGCCTACCGGTTCATGGTGAAGACGCACAGTCTGCATCCCTGCTTGCTGAAACAAGGCTTCAATAAACGCAGCATCGGATAAATTTTCCCAAGGTTCAGCTTGTTCATGACTTGGTTTAAATAGTGCATAGTGCTGTTTAAACAAGCTAGACAATGGCAAAAATGCTGTTTTTTTATAAAAGCTAATTGCCAATGTGCCATTGGGTTTTAGCTTGCTTGCAATATGCTGGAGTCCTTTTCCCATATCATCAAGAAAATACAAGCTAAAACAACAACTGATGGCATCAAAACTTTGATCAGCAAAATACAATGCTTCCATATCCATCTGCTGAAACTGAACATTACGCAGCTTGTTTGCTAACGCTTTTTGACGTGCTTGTGCAAGCATAGCAGAAGATAAATCAATACCCAGTACTTGGCTGTCAGGTCGTTGCTGTGCCACATAAAGGGCAAATACCCCGGTTCCCGTGCCAATATCCAAGATATGACTGTTTGCGGCTAAGTTCATTTGTTGCAACATGGGCTTAGTCACAGCCTGTGAAAAAAAGGCATTGGCTGGGTGATCGTAATCTGCTGCCACTTCGTCATAAGTCTGCCGGATAATTGCTTTAGGATGTGTCGGCATCATGTGCGGCTTATGGTTCGATGACAATACTGGCTTCGCCTAGCGCATCAGGGTTGATCTCAACACCTAACCCCGGCAGATCACTTGCCATACTCATCATGCCGTTTTCTACCCGGATAGGCTCGCCTTGCGTGGTCGATAACGAAGAGTATGTATGCAGATCTGTGGATGCAAGCAGACGATTTGGCGCGGTAGTCATTGCCAGATGTATAACTGCGGATGTGGTAATTTCTGTCGCCCATTGGGCTTCCATGGTTACCGCAATACCTGCGGCGGAGGTAATGTCACGCGCAACCCGTCCCTGACTCAAACCGCCCAACTTGTCGATTTTTAGGGTCATCAGTTCACACGCTTTATCCGCCTGCGCCCGCAATACCTTGTTTACATCAGTAATCACATTATCCAATTTCATGGCACGATTGGTGCGCGAACGTACTGACAAACACTCGTCATACATCCAGCAGGGTTGTTCCAGTACAAAGTCCAAATGTTGAACTGCTTTCAACACGTACAAAGCTTCATCCACCCGCCAGCGGCCTGAGGCATCAACGGTGATATGTTCACCTGGCTGACGATTTTCCAGAACAGCTTCGATACATTCGACATCTTCCGCCAAATTGCCGCAGCCAACTTTCATCAGCAAATAGCGGTAACCATCACTGCGCCAGGTATCCGCTTCCTTGCCCATTTCTGCCGGCTTTTTCAGAGGCAGACCACGGTAAATCGGCACTTCTGCCTGTAATTTGCCACCCAGTAGTGCCCAGACAGGCTTGTTCATCGCCTTGCCGAAAATATCCCAGCAAGCGATATCAAAAGCAGCCTTGATAGAACCGTGACCATCAATCAGTGACATGGTGTTCTGGATACTGTTGAGATTGCACGGGTCTTTGTTGATCAGGTGGCGCTTGATCAATTCGCCACTGCTAGCCATGATCCCGGCTGCGTAATTGGGATAGCCGCCTACTGCCCCTACTTCACCATAACCGACCAGACCCTCGTCAGTTTCCACCTTGATAATCACTACATCGGCACTGGATACCCCTGGTTCCAATGAACAGGTAAAAGAAGAACACAACATGGGCAGATGTTTGTGGAAAAGTGAGACTTTGCTTATACGCATGACAATATCCTCATGTTCATTGGAACTCAGTTAGGTGATGGGAGGGTCGTTTTGAATATTGGCTTTCTCGGGATGCATCAACAGCGGCACCATCGCATTGGAAATGTTGGCCAGCAGACCACCTGAATACAGCAGAATTGCACCGCTCAAGCCCATCCCAAGCACCAGCACACCGGAAACACAGGCAATACCCGAAGCCGTATTCAACCATTCGCTATGGTTCATGTGCTGATGCAACTCTCCGGATATCCTGATCAGATAGGGCAGGTGCAACAAATCAGGCGTCATCAAAATAATGTCGGCAGTATCCTGGGCGATGGTAGCGGCTCCATGTAAGGACACCGACACATCCGCTTTTTGCAAGGCCACAGAATCATTGATGCCGTCCCCGATAAAACAAACCTTGTGTCCCTCTGCCTGCAAGGCTTCAATGTGCTTTGCCTTGCCCTCCGGCAGGGTTTCAGCAAAGTAATGGTCAACCCCCAGACTTTGCGCCAAATAACGTGTTGGCTTTTCCTGATCACCGGAGATAATGTACAGCGTCATGCCCAATTCATGTAACGCATCGACAGCGGCACGCGCCTGTGGACGCAATGCAGGGCGCAATTCAATCACGCCCATGAGTTCACCATTGTCTGCGGTCACATAAACGATGGAATAGCCTCTCTCACCTGCCTCCGCCTCTATAGTGTCGATGTTTTCCGGCACTTGAATACCTGCCTTGTCGACAAAACGCCTGCTGCCGATCAGGATAGATCGTCGGGATTGCTCACGAGCAGACTCAAGCATATCAACACGCAATCCATGACCAACAGCATAATCTGTGTTAATCAGCTCCAGTAACGACACACCCTGCTGCCGGGCATAGCTGCAAATTGCCTGAGCAATCGGATGTTTCTGGCGCTGTTCGGCACTTGCGGCGTATTGCAACAACTGTTGTTGCGTAAAACCTTCACAGGCGACGACACGTTCGACCTGCGGCACTTCCTCAGTCAACGTACCAGTCTTGTCAAACACAATGGTATCAATATGCTGTAAAGTATCCAGTGCCCGACCATCCTTGACCAAAATGCCATTACGGGAGGCAATCCGCAGATAGTTTAATACCATCAGCGGTGCTGCCATACGCATTTGATAACCGAAACCGCTGTAACTCAAGGCAATGGCGTGATTCAAGCCAATCAACGGCAAAGCCGTAATGGAAGCTAGCATGGTACGGGATGCGCCTTGCTCGACAATTCGATCCCCGCGTGACTGCGCCTGAAGCTTGAAAGTAGCGGCATGTTCCAGCGTCTGAGCAATTTGCCCAGTAATGGTTTCCGAACCCTGCTTTTCCACTCGCACATGAAAACGGCCGGAAATCAACAGGGTTGAGGTGAAAACTTCATCTCCAACTTTTTTCTCCACCGGCTGGGATTCACCAGTCAGCAGGTGCTGATCCACTATGCCTTCACCCGACACGATATGTCCGTCAACCGGAATCATCTCACCAGCATGAACGACAATCGTATCCTGGGACTGAAGGCTGCTTAACGGCACTTCCACTTCCACACCCTCTTTGAATAACCAGACACTATCTGCCAGTTCGCCAAAAATACGGCTGAAATCAGTCTGTGCCTCACGCTCCGTGCGGGCAATCAGGCGGTTGGTGGTAAACAAGGCAGTAAACAGCAATGAAGCGGTAAAGAAAAAACCCATGAACAGCGCGAAACTGACTGTCAGGGCATCAAACACCACGACAGTTAGTTTACCTTTCTTAAGGTACGACTCGCGCACCTTGCGCATCATATAAATATAATTGTAAACCAGCAATGGCAAACCGGTCAGTCCTACAACCGGGGTAGTCACCGCACCTAGTCCCAGCAAAACGAGTGCGCCTAGTGACACACGCTGCTGATGCGCTGCCTCAGCTTCTGCGGGTGACAGTGCCTGTTTTTTTGTAGCTACTTGGGACCGGTTTGATGCTGGCGTTGCCTGTCTGTTCTTGAACTGTAAGACTTTTTTCTCAACAATGCGAGGCACTTTCAGTTTGCTTAACAGCACGCCAGCTACGCTACCAAGCACTAACGTTGTCAGAATGGTGT
>LUTY01003134.1 GCA_001640045.1 Candidatus Thiomargarita nelsonii
AATACTATTCTCACTTTGTGGTCGATTTCAGATGAAGTGACGACGGAGTTTATCAAAAGTTTATTTGTCAAACTCAAGGCTGGCGTGCCACAGGTGGAAGCGTTGACGGCGACTAAGCGAGAATTTATTGAAAAGGGGGGAGATTATAGTAAACCTAAGTATTGGGCGGCGTTTGTGTTGTATGGGATTTAGTACAGCTAATTGAGAAATAAACGAATTAAAAACAACAATTGCTCCATTATTAATTCAATTCGTTTATTTCCTAATTAGTTGTACTAATGTTTTCACAACTAATAGGCATAAATAACAATGAAATTAAAAAGATTTATCTTTTTTAGAAAACGCCGAGTGTTATAATATGGCTCAAACAGAGAGGGCGCACGGGGGCGGATGAATTTTGGCATTAAGAGGGCGGGTAGAAATGGTGGTGTTGAAAAATCTTGGCAATGATGATTTACCGGCTTTTTGTGGACAACCGCTGCGTACACGTCGGGTATTAGTACAACTAATTAGGAAATAAACGAATTGAATTAATGAGTTATTTTCGAGGCAAGGTAGGGGTTGCCCCGATGTTGGTGGTTTTTATTTAGTACAACTTAATCCGGATGTCTTGACTTTAATCCAACCAGATAAACTTTTCGCCGCCTTAACCAAACTATGGCGTTTTAGAATATCCCCTGCCATCCGCTTAAGCAGGCGTGATGGAGAAAAAAATGAATATTCAAAGGGGTTATCCACATCATGGGAGACCAATATCCGAGAATTTCTTGGCTTGCGTTCCAACTGGGGCCAAAGTTGCTTCATACAAGCCCAAAGAATTTCAACGTATTCGTTGACAATCGGGCGGTGAAGAAAATCAGCTTGATAGGCTAAAGATGCGGAGGCAGGAAAACGGTCGTGTATATCACGTTCTGACTTTACGGCTTCTTCATAGCGGCTAAGCATGAAAAAGGCGGAGCCAAAAATATCCAAGCCCAAATGCAAACCATTGTCATGACTTTTTAAATAAACTTCATCACCAAAAATCACTGGCACAGAATTTGACACCAAATTTACATCAGTAATATCCTCACTAACATTCCATTGGGCTAAAGGCAACAGAGGCAAACTTTCTGGTTGTAACCAATGATTCGCGGCTTGTTGAAAAAAGGTATCAGCAATCGTTAAGGTTTTATTTTCATAAAATATTTGTAGAGTATTGACATTTTTAATTTCTGTGGTGAATGAGATGCCTATAAATTCTGTTAGTAATACATTTAGGATGTATTGACGCGCTGAGTTTAGGTTGGGTGGTATGGTGATTTTTAGCATTTTATTTGCGCCCCTCAAATAGGATACCTGTAATATTCCAATCACTTGTGGATATTTTCAAGCTTGAAGAAGGAGAAATACAACGAGGCATATACTGATCAGTTTTCTTTATACATGCTTCTCGCGTTCTTAATACTATCCCCATATCAAACAGTTCTCTAAATAAATCTAATATTTTTTTAGGGTGTCCATCAGAGGTTGTAATATATCTTAACCATGCTGCTCCTTCATCTATACAGCAAACGGCTAAGTCTTTTAAGGCCAACATCCATAGCTCTCTTTTCATAGGAGAGATATGGATATCTTCAAGAAGAAAAAACTTATTATTACTAATATTGACTATTGCGTATCCTTGTGCGCCGCAAGAAAAAGAAAACCGGATGGTCTTATAGGTATTATATGGATTGTTCCAAAACCTCCACTCTAAAT
>LUTY01003135.1 GCA_001640045.1 Candidatus Thiomargarita nelsonii
TCCCTCAAAGCCAGCTTGTCCTTGCCGTGGTCATTCCAAAAGTCAAAAATTTCTTTTAGGTTTTGCGAGGGCGCATTATATCAAACTAAAATCAATAATATCAACACTTATAAATATTTTTATTAACTATATTTGTTCGTTCACAACCCATCCCGATACGCACCAATTCAGCCACATTTTTGGCTTGCATCTTTTTCATAATCTGTCCCCGGTGACTTTCAACGGTTTTATGGCTGATCTTCAGTTCATAAGCAATAACTTTAGTAGACTTGCCTACCAGCAATTTTTTCATCACTTCATATTCTCTCGGTGTCAGTTGCTCCAGACGTTCCAATAACTGCTGACGTTTGCATTCTTCCTGCCGTCTCCGCTTGTCGTATTCGATAGCCTGCCGCACCCGTTCAAGCAATAACTCGTCGTTGACTGGCTTTTCTAAAAAATCGAAAGCGCCTGCTTTCATGGCTCGCACTGCCATTGGCACATCCGCATGAGCGGTGATAATGATAATCGGAATGAGGGCATTTTGTGCGTTCAGCTCTTGGTGAAGTTCAAGCCCACTGATCCCCGGCAGACGGACATCAACAATTAAACATCCTAAGCGTTCCGGATCGTAGTGCTTGAGAAATTCATCAGCCGAAGGATAAGTTTCAGTCTTTAAGCGCACTGACTCAAATAAAAAACACAGTGCCTCACGCGCATCATCGTTGTCTTCGACAATAAAAACGGTGTTTTTTTTATCATAAATCATTGTATTTATTTAATATTAAATATTTTTATATAACAAACGTCGTATATTTTATACTATAGCATTTCAGATAAATATTTGAGCTAAAAACCTCAGAGATTTGTCAAACCTCTGAGGTTTAGGCTTGGAATATTTTTCTGAAAAGCTATAGCATAAATTTATTTAACGATAGAGCCCGCATGCCTTATCGCCTAGCCTAACTCAAATCAGGTAAAACCCTTATTAAAATCTAGACAAAACCTGATTTTACTCTTTTCCAGAAAAATGTAAACTACTCACCCTCCTTAAGGGAAGCCTGAGTCAACTCCTGTTTATTTCCAATTAGACTCCTGTCACAAATATGTAAACGGCTCTCCTTATACTCTCCACATACAGAATTCACAAAAGGAGAAATCCATCATGCGTAAAAAACTTTTTTGTATATTGCCAAATTTTGAATGCTGCAAATTTCTGATCAGTCAACTGAAAAACATAGGCGTATCAGAGAAAGATATTTGTGTCGTGAATAATGAAGATAGCTCGCTAGAAGACTTGCACAAAGTCACTCAGTTGGAAAAGACTGAGTTAGCCCATGGTATAAAATTAGGCATTAGTGTTGGATGTTTGGCTGGGCTGTTGGGTGGTATATTGGCCGTGGTTTTTCCGCCGAGCGGCGTGATACCTGATGACGCCGAGTTCTTGCTTATCATCACCACACTGACAGGTGGCTTTTTTGGTGGCTTAGTTTCTGCCCTCATCGCTGCTGATCGACCTAATCATATATTGGAAGATTGTCATAATGCCATTGTTAATGGTAAGACTTTACTGGTTCTGAACATACCTATCCGTCATTTTGACGACAAAATTGCGTTGATTAAGGCATACCAGCCAGAAGTTAAATTGGTGACAAGTTAGTTTTCAGATAAATATTTTGGTCCGGCGTCCTCGATTTAATTCAGACGTCCAAGATAAATCTGGCCGACTCCACTGCCTTTAGGATGGACATTAGTGCCTTT
>LUTY01003136.1 GCA_001640045.1 Candidatus Thiomargarita nelsonii
CCTCCAAAGCCTGCTGCCCTAAGGGGCAGCTAAATCATCGCGTGCCCTGGCGAGGGCTAATCACGCAACAATCCACATTTTATTTTTTGTCATCAATCTTATGCCCATTGTGGGCAAGCGGGTTTTTTATTATGACTGATAAACTCATTATTTTCGATACCACATTGCGCGATGGTGAGCAGAGTCCGGGCGCGTCCATGACTAAGGACGAAAAAGTTCGGATTGCTAAAGCGTTGGAGAAAATGCGTGTTGACATCATTGAGGCTGGGTTTCCCATTGCCAGTCATGGCGATTTTGAAGCGGTGCAAAGCGTCGCAAATATCATCAAAGATAGCACCGTCTGTGGCTTGGCACGCGCCTTAGATAAAGATATTGATCGTGCCGCTGAGGCACTCAAAGGTGCAAATTCGGCAAGGATACATACGTTTATTGCGACTTCTCCTGTCCACATGGCAAATAAATTGCAAATGTCGCCAGAACAAGTATTAGAGCAAGCCGTCAAAGCCGTCAAGCGAGCCCGTCAATATACTGATAATGTAGAATTTTCTCCTGAAGATGCGGGACGCTCGGAGACGGATTTTTTATGCCGTATCATTGAAGCGGTGATTGAGGCAGGAGCGGGGACAATTAATATCCCCGATACGGTTGGCTATACCTTGCCTGAGCATTTTGGAAAATTGATCGCTGAGTTGCGCGAGCGCATTCCTAATTCAGATAAGGCCATTTTTTCTGTCCATTGTCATAATGATTTAGGCTTAGCAGTGGCAAACTCTTTGGCGGCTGTGATGAACGGTGCGCGTCAAGTTGAGTGTACTATCAATGGCTTAGGAGAAAGGGCGGGTAATGCGGCTTTAGAAGAAGTCGTGATGGGGGTTCGTACTCGGCAAGATGTGTTCCCTTGTCATACGGATTTGGATACGACGCAAATTGTGACTTGTTCGCGTTTAGTATCTAATATCACTGGTTTTCCTGTGCAGCCCAATAAGGCGATTGTGGGAGCAAATGCGTTTGCCCATGAAGCCGGAATCCATCAAGATGGTGTGCTTAAACATCGCGAAACCTATGAAATTATGCGAGCCGAGGATGTTGGTTGGCGAGCGAACCGTATGGTGTTGGGCAAACATTCTGGGCGTAATGCTTTCCGTGAGCGTTTGAAAAGTTTGAATATTGAGTTTGACTCTGAAGAGTCAGTCAATGCGGCTTTTGCTCGTTTCAAGGATTTGGCGGATAAGAAACATGAGATCTATGATGAAGATTTACAAGCACTCGTGAGCGATACTTTGATGACTGAGCATGAGCAGGTCAAATTGGTCGCGCTTAAAGTCTGTTCAGAGACGGGAGAAACGCCTCATGCCAATGTGACTTTAAATATGGATGGCGTAGAAAACTCGGTTGCTGCTTCGGGCAGTGGTCCTGTGGATGCCACTTTTAAAGCTATCGAAACCTTGGTAAACAGTCAGACGAATTTGTTGGTATATTCGGTCAATAATATTACCAATGGTTCTGATGCTCAAGGAGAAGTCGGTGTGCGCTTGGAAAAAGATGGACAAGTTGTCAATGCCACCGCCAAATAATGGTCTGAGCCAATCGTAAAATATTCCAAGTCCCAAGCCGCCTGAGTAGGTATAGACTGAAATTCTTCAAACTCAAAGCCCTGTGCATATCCCACTGGGATCATCAAAGCGGTAGTCAAAATCACCGTTAGGTGGGTTCGTCTGGTTTTGTGTTGATTGATC
>LUTY01003137.1 GCA_001640045.1 Candidatus Thiomargarita nelsonii
TAATCGTCCCTATATTCGTTCCAAATTGGGGATGAGCTTAGATGGGCGCACCGCGATGGCATCTGGAGAAAGTAAATGGATTACTTCCCAAGATGCTCGCCGTGATGTGCAATGTTTACGAGCACGTAGTTCAGCCATCATGACGGGCGCAGGGACGGTTTTGGCTGATGATCCGCAAATGACCGTGCGCGAGGCGGAACTCCCTTGCGAGTTGGAAGCAGCACCAAGCATTAAACAACCCTTGCGCGTGGTGATTGATACCCATTTAAGTATGCCAGCAGAAGCACGTATGTTGACTCTCCCCGGAGAAACCGTGATTTTTACAGCTTCGGATAGTAAATCACCTAAAGTCATGCTCGATAAAGCGGGTGCGCGTGTCATCTACCTGCCCAATCGAGAAAGAGAAGTTGATTTACCAGCAGCCTGTCAATTGCTTGCCGAAGAATATGAAGTCAATGAACTTTTAATAGAAACGGGTGCTACCTTAAGCGGAGCCATGCTACGCGCTGGCTTAATTGATGAAATGAAGATTTACATGGCACCGATTCTAATGGGTAACAAGACACGCGGCTTGTTTGATTTACCAAATATTGAGTGCCTTGATCAACATTTCCCCTTGGAGATTGTTGATATACGTGCCGTTGGCCGCGATTGGCGCATCACGGCTCAACCTATTTATGCATAGTTAGGGTTTTTAAGGAGTCCAAGATTTATCTTGGGTGTCTCGTCCAAAATAAATTTTGGACTCCTTTAGTTAGGAGTCGTCATAGAGGAAACTATGTTTACAGGCATTATTCAAGCTATAGGACAAATTGTCCATCGAACCAGCACGGGCAAAGACGCTCGTTTATATGTGCAAACCAATACATTAGACATCAAAACGGTACAACTGGGTGATAGCATTGCCGTCAATGGAGTCTGTTTAACCGCTGTGACGTTGCCCGGCGATGGCTTTTGGGCTGATGTTTCAGGCGAAACCTTGGCTCACACGACTTTAGGAGAATTATCGCAGTCTAGTCCAGTGAATCTGGAAAAAGCCTTAACGCCGCAAACCCACTTAGGCGGACATATCGTCAGTGGACATGTCGATGGCGTAGGCACTATCGCTCAATGTTATGACGATGGACGTTCAATCCGCTTACACATCCAAGCCCCCAATGAATTAGCGAAATACATTGCCCAAAAAGGCTCGATTTGTGTTGATGGCATCAGTTTAACGGTCAATACAGTGCAAGGTGCTGAATTTACATTAAATATTGTGCCACACACTTTAAACATGACAACCTTGGGTAAAGTAAAAGTGGGGCAACGAGTTAATCTGGAAGTCGATATTATTGCTCGTTATTTGGAACGCTTGTTGCTGGGTGAGGAGGCGGCGAAGGTTGGCGATGGAATCAGTGAGGATTTTTTACGACAACATGGGTTTTATGGGCGGTAAATCTACACTGACATCAAAAAGGTGCGTGGGACGCACCCTACGCTTGCTAAACCCACCATTCCTCCTGATTTCTGGTGGGTTAAACGTCGGGTTTTGAGTGTAACGAAATTCTACCCAACATGAACTCACAGCAAGGGTTTCTCCTATTGTCAGAGAAACCTACACGCTTTAAACCAAATATTATCAAGGCTGTCGTCATTTAGGAGGTATTCAAAAATGACAACCATAGAAGTTCAACAAACACCACAAGAAAAACAACAACTTTATTTGGAAAATATTAATCAATTTTTTGGACAAG
>LUTY01003138.1 GCA_001640045.1 Candidatus Thiomargarita nelsonii
CTGTTCCCTTGAGGCCTTGTTCAGCCAACAAGGGCCCGAACGAAAACTATCTGCATACAGTGGACCAAATTTGCGATTTTCACTGTCTCATACACGATGATTTCTGTGAGACAAGTGCCTTCGACAAATGGCAAACTAAAATTTCCAAACCCGTTTTCTCGGTAAGTCATTTGACTCTCACAGCTTCCAACAATTTTTCTGAGATTGACAACTTTATGCCTAATAGGCCTGATGATATCGCCATTTTGCAGTTTACTTCTGGTAGTACCGGGGTACCAAAGGGTGTGATCGTGACCCACGGTATGATGATGGCGCAACTGCGCCATCTCACACGAAGCCATAATAATCTGGCTATGACCCCGTTACGTTCTGTAGCTTCTTGGTTGCCTATTCATCACGACATGGGGCTATTTAACGGAGTTTTGTTGCCTATCTACGAAGGATGCAACCATTTATTGGGTTCGCCCAAATATTACATGCGTAATCCCCTACGCTGGTTTTCCCTATTGTCAGAAATGGGTACCGAATTTACTTGCGTCACAAATACTTCAATGGTAAGTGCTTGCAATATTATCTCCCGTGCTGACAAGCTTTCAGATATTGACTTGTCAAATTTACATATTTATTTTGGTGCAGAAAAGTTGAGTCCAGTTGTACTACAGCGTAGCTACCAAGTATTCGGGCCACTGGGCATGCAGAAGGAACAATTCCATGTGGCTTACGGCATGGCAGAGAACGCGCTGGGATGTTCTGTAACTCCACGAGGTCATATCCACGAACTTGCCGTGGTGATCGAAAAGGAAGGAACGGTACGTATTGCCAAAACGGGGGATCGTCACGTCCAAAAAACGGTGTCAGTCGGATTGCCCTTCAGCGGTTACCAAATCAGCATCCATGATAAAAAAGGGAAGACACTCCCCGATTGGCAACTGGGGGAAATATGGTTGAGGGGAGATTGCGTGACACCAGGCTATTACCACAATCGGAAAGCAACCACAGAAAAAATCAACGGTTCTACCTTTAAGACTGGCGATCTCGGTTTTATAGTGGAGGGTGAACTATTCTTTGTGGCACGCAGCGATGATATTCTCTGTGTTGGTGGTCGCAACATTGTGCCAGACGACGTGGAACAAGCGGTCGAATCTCTTAAATTCGTGGGTTCTGGACGAACTTGCGTCATCGGCGTGGAAGATGAGGCCAGTGGCCTAACCAAGCCTATCTTATTAATAGAGGTGTCCAGGAAGTTATCCCAGGAAAAAGCGGCCTTATGGAAGACTGAGGTACAAACAACAGTCTTAGAACAGTCGGATTTACTGGTGAGTACCCCGTTGCTGTGCGCCAAGGGCACGATTGAAAAAACCACCAGTGGGAAAAAACGTCGCAAGATAATCCGGCAGCGTTATCTGGATGGAATGATTACTGGAGTGAACTCTCATGCATGAATGGCAACGCTATAACGCTTATTGCAAACCCAAACTAGCAGAGTTGTTGCTAGCACTGAAGTTGGATAAAAACTTCAAACGCGCTGAGGGCAATTATCTCTACACAGAAGATGGGACTCAAGTGCTGGACCTAATCGGTGGCTTTGGAGCCGCCATGATAGGCCACAACCATCCTGAGTTAAAACAAGTTTTTATTGAGGCCCTCAACAACAATCTGCCCATGAATGCCCAAGTTTCAGTGCGTGCCGAGGCTGCCTGTTTGGCGGAACGGCTCAATGAACTGGTACCGGGGG
>LUTY01003139.1 GCA_001640045.1 Candidatus Thiomargarita nelsonii
GGTAAACTTACCTTTAGTAAAATATCACTTAGGTTCTGGCCTATTTCCGTATCAGGGTTTCCCCTTTCGTGATTCAATATCCATATACCTTATGACACCATAAAGGAACATACAGGGTCTCCCAAGTTTTCAACATTTCTCTACCAACATTCCGCGCTCTAAGGTGGACTCCGACAGACCTTCACCATTCTAACCATAACGATTGGTTTGTGTTGGCTGTAGCAAGTACAAAGCGTCGCCATCTGTATTAGCGTTTAACGGAGCTGTATCAAGCTTCAGGGAGGTGCGATTCTCCCTTGTGGACTATTGGTTTCTCTGTGGGAGCGAAGTGTTTTTCGTTACCTAAAACACGCAACACTCGATACGGGTGGGTGGTTAGCCCTTGCCCGACCGGGACTTTCACCCAGTAAGAAATACCAAACTTAGCTTGGCGCACGCACCCGACGCTCGCTAAAGCAAGCAGCGGTTGATTTTTCACCCGATTTTGGGGCCTTCGATAGAAATCCTATTTTTTTAAAAAATAGGATTTCTTTAAGAAGATGTGTAGGGTGCGTCCCACGCACATACATTTTTGATTTGTAGATTCACAGGATTTGAACTAGATGATTGGCATGAGATCGATCACCTGTAAACCGTCGGTATAATCCGCCACGAATGCATAATTGCCAGCTACCGCTACGCCTTGTGCAGAACCCGCAGTATCATAGCTGCCCGCCAATTTCGGTGCTGCGGGGTTGCTGACATTGATTACTTGCAAGCCGCTGGTTCTATCCGCCACGAAAGCGTAGTCGCCTGCTACCGTCACGCCATAAGCTGATCCCTCAGTATCATAGCCGCTAACGAATATCGGTACGGCAGGGTTGCTGATATCTATCACTTGCAAACCGCCACTATAATCCGCCACGAAAGCGTAGTTGCCAGCTACCGCCACGCCCTGTGCAGAACCCGCAGTATCATAGCTGCCAATCAGTTTTGGTGTAGCGGGATTGCTGATATCAATCACCTGCAAACCGCTGGTTCCATCCGCCACAAAGGCGTAGTTGCCAGCTACTGCCACGCCGACAGCCAAACCGACAGTATCATGGTTCTCAATCCATTTCGGTGCGGCAGGGTTACTGATATCAATCACCTGTAAGCCAGCCATATAATCCGCTACGAAGGCATAGTTACCAGCTACCGCCACGCCATAAGCCGATCCTGAAGTGTCATATTGGCCAACCTGTTTCGGTGCGGCGGGATTGCTGATATCAATCACTATCAAGCCGTCCTCACCATCCGCCACGAAGGCGTAGTTGCCAGTTACTGCTACATCCCAAACTAAACCTGCAGTATCATAGTTGCCAACCCATATCGGTTTGGCGGGGTTGCTAATATTAATAATATCCAAGCCCGTCGTGCCAGTGGCTGCATACACATAGTCATCAGCAACAAATACGTCAAAATATAATCCACTGCCCCATTGATTAGCTTTAGTAACGGTCACATCGGCTTGCGTGGTCCAAGACAGACTGGTTAGTAAACCGGCAAACAGTAGGTAAGCCCAATAAAGAGTGGTACCCCAAGTGTTTTGCATTGATTGTTTAGCCTTGTTCATGTGAAATATCCTTTTTTGCCTTTATCAGCATTTCAAAGAATATTTGACTGCAAAACTGATGCCAATAGTTCTGGTAACATTAGGCTTCAGAAAAATAGAGCCATGAACCACCCGTATGTGACTTAAAAATGTCAGGT
>LUTY01003140.1 GCA_001640045.1 Candidatus Thiomargarita nelsonii
GCCCTGCTCCTTCAAGCGCGGGTCGTAACGGAATAGTGACCAGTGACCGCTGTCCACCGCGAGTGTCTGTTGGTGCAGATTGAGCGACATATCTATGCCGTGAGCGATACAGGGGCCGTATGCAATGATCAACGATGGCCCATCATAAGATTCCGCCTCTTGGAAAACCTTCAGGGTATGTACGTCCTTGGCTCCAAACGCCACCTGTGCCACGTAGGCATGACCATAAGACATGGCGATCATACCCATATCTTTCTTAGCAATGGGTTTGCCGCCAGCGGCAAACTTGGACACGGCCCCCATGGGCGTCGCCTTGGACATTTGTCCGCCAGTGTTGGAATAAACCTCCGTGTCTAGCACTAAGATATTGACGTTGCGCCCAGAAGCCAGTACATGATCTAGGCCGCTAAAGCCGATATCGTAGGCCCAGCCGTCGCCACCGATTATCCAGACACTTTTCTTAGCTAGAGTATCGATCACCGCCTCTAAGTTGCGGGCATCCTCCGATTCGATGCCCTTGAGGATATTTTTCACCTCTTCCAGCCGCTCACGCTGTTGGAATATGCCGGGTTCCGTGGACTGGTCCGCGTTCAAGATATCCTGCACCAATTGTTTGCCGATTTGGTCGGTAAGGCCACTCATGAAATGACTGGCGGTAGCTGCCTGCCTGTCTATGGACAAGCGAAAGCCCAGTCCAAACTCGGCGGTATCCTCGAACAGGGAGTTATTCCATGTGGGGCCACGTCCCTCCTTATTGGTGGTATAGGGGGTAGTGGGCAAGTTGCCACCATAGATGGAGGAACAGCCGGTCGCGTTGGCAATAAACATCCTATCCCCGAATAGCTGGGTTACTAGGCGAATGTAAGGAGTCTCGCCGCAACCCACGCAGGCACCTGAGCATTCAAACAGGGGCTGTGCGATCATTGCCCCCTTGAGGGTACTCCAGCGGAGCTGCTCGCGGTTGTATTCGGGCAATGTCAGGAAAAATTCCCAGTTTTTTCGTTCCGGCTCCCGCAACGGTGCCTGCGGTGCCATGTTCAGTGCCTTGTGGCTAGGATTCTTCTTGTCCACCGCCGGACACACATCTATGCACAGTCCGCAACCGGTACAATCTTCTGGGGCCACTTGATAGCTGATATGCTCGCCTTTCTGGAACTCCTTGCCTTTAACTTGGACATGCTTAAAAGTGGGCGGTGCATCCTTTGCTAAGGCTTCAGGAAAAACCTTGCTGCGGATAGCAGAATGTGGACACACGAATGGACACTTGCCGCAATAGATACACAGCTTTTCATCCCACACAGGGATTTCCAAGGCGATATTACGCTTTTCCCAAGCCGCACTGCCCGGCGGCCAAGTCCCGTCCACGGGCAATTGGCTGACAGGCAGTTTATCTCCCCGTCCGGCAACGATCTCGCCTATGACATTGCGAATGAATTCAGGTGCCCGATCCGATACCGGCGGCTGCTTTTCGATAGTCGAGGTGACTTCGGCTGGCACCTCGACCTTCTGTAGCTTGGCAAGCGTGGCATCGATGGCCTGAAAATTGCGATCCACCACCTTTTGCCCCTTTTTGCCATAAGTTTTCTCGACTGCCTTTTTGATCTGCCCGATGGCCTCTTCCCTCGGTAGGATGCCGGAAATGGCGAAAAAGCAAGTCTGCATAATGGTGTTGATGCGTCGGCCCATGCCGGATTCGTTTGCCACTTTGTAAGCATCGATGACATAAAAC
>LUTY01003141.1 GCA_001640045.1 Candidatus Thiomargarita nelsonii
AAAGGCAGTCGTTTTTGGTTTGATTTGGATTTAACACCCAAACAAGCAGTCAAGAAATCGCTTAATTTGTCAGTCAGTGACGAAAGGACTGTGCAAGATTTTCCACCAAACCTCCATAGGCTTTATGAATTCGCCAAACAGGGAAATTGCAGTGGCATTGATCATTGGCTTGAGCAAATGGCAGATAAAAATACTCCATTTTTTCATAAAGTGAATCAACTGGCTCAAGAATTTCAACATGAAGAAATTTGTAAACTCATTGAAACCAAGCGAGATTAAAAATGACAACGGCTCAGAAAAGTACTCTTTTGCTCGTTGATGATAGTCCAACCAGTTTGAAGGTATTGTACAAGTATTTCAATCAATTTGACTATGAAATATTTGCCGCCAAAAGTGGCGAAAAAGCGCTTGAAGTGCTGACTCAGATCAAACCCGATATTATCCTTTTGGATGTTATGATGCCGGGTATTGATGGTTTTGAAACCTGTCATCGTATAAAAGAAAATGAAGAGATGCGAGAAATACCGATCATTTTTATGACAGCACTCTCTGATACTAAGAATAAAGTGAAAGGCTTTGAACTCGGTGCTGTGGATTACCTCACCAAACCCTTGCAAAAGGAAGAAGTTTTAGCGCGTGTTAATACACACCTGATGATCCACAATCAACATAAAAAATTAGCCAGTCAAAAAGAAGAATTGCGAGAGTTGAACGCCAGTAAAGATCGATTATTGTTGAATATTTTTCCATCAAAGATAGTAGAAGATTTGAAAAAATCAGGCAAAACGGAACCGCAAAATTTTGAAAAGGTTTCTGTTTTATTTTCAGATTTTGTAGGATTTACCGAAATATCATCAAGCCTTGATCCCAAAGTGGTCATTGAGGAATTAAGTGATATTTTCACTCATTTTGATGAGATTATGGATAAAAATAACTGTGAACGTATTAAGACCATTGGTGATGCCTACCTTGCCGTTTCAGGCATGCCAAATCCGAATCAAAATCATGCTAAAAGTGTGATTAATGCGGCTCTTGAAATTATTGATTACTTGAATGTTCGGAATCAAACAACTGAAATCAAATGGCAGCCCAGAATTGGTGTTCATTCTGGCAAGGTTGTGGGCGGTATTGTGGGCATCAAAAAGTACATTTATGATGTTTTTGGAGACACCATCAATACAGCCAGTAGAATGGAATCTTATTCTGAAAGCATGAAAATCAATGTGTCAGATGCCACCTATCAGCTTGTTAAAGATGAATTTGAGTTTTTTGAAAGAGAAACTTTATTTGTTAAGGGTAAAGGGAGAATGAAGATGTATTTTGTTAATGAATAACAATAAGTATTTTAAATACTTATAATACAAACATCGAGGCGGAGCGTCGCAGCATGCATTCCTTTGCTCCGCGTGGGGACGAAAACAAAACGACAGAACCTATCAAGAAGGAGAAACATGAACTTTTCTACTCCAATAGCCCAAGAAATCCTAAATATAGAGGATAAAACCAGAGCAAATCTTTTTGCTTGGCGTGGACAATTTTCCCCACAATTAGTTGAATCACTTCTCACAATATATGGAGAAAATTCATCTAGTGTTTTTGATCCTTTTGTCGGTAGTGGAACCACTCTATATGAAGCTGCTATCTTAGGAATCGCAGCAACAGGAATAGAGGTTAATCCCGCCGCATTTTCTTTTTCAAAAATTTATAAGTTTTCTAACTTTCAAACAA
>LUTY01003142.1 GCA_001640045.1 Candidatus Thiomargarita nelsonii
GGCTGGATGGACAAGGTATTCCTGTTTGCATCAGAGTTAAAAGCTTTACGAGCACATCCCGCTTGGCGCGGTGAAATTAACCGCGAAGCCTTACCCCTGTTGTTGCGGCATGATTATGTGCCAACACCCTATTCTATTTATAAGGGTATCTACAAACTCAGGCAGGGTACGCTACTGAGTTTGCCTTTGTCGGCGGCTAAGGCTGGTGAGATACCAGAGCCCGTCGCCTACTGGAGTGCAAAAGCGGCGGCAGAACAAGGCACAATGGCCCCCTTTACGGGCACTAAAACAGAGGCCATTGATAAACTGGATCAACTGCTACGGGATGCCATCAAATTACGCATGGAAGCTGATGTGCCCTTGGGCAGCTTTCTCTCTGGCGGCATTGATTCTTCCACTGTCGTTGCACTGATGCAGGCTCAATCGGAAAGGGCAATAAAAACCTTTTCCATAGGCTTTCGCGAAGAGGGTTATAACGAAGCCGAACATGCAAAAGCCGTTGCCCAGCATTTAGGAACGGCACATACAGAACTCTACGTGACACCTGAAGAAACGATGGCGGTGATTCCACGTCTGCCCACCCTGTGGGATGAACCCTTTTCTGATCCTTCGCAGGTGCCTACATTCCTCGTTTCTCAATTAGCGCGTCAACATGTGACTGTGAGCCTGTCAGGTGACGGAGGTGATGAATTGTTTGGTGGCTATAACCGCTATTTTTGGGGACGGCGTATCTGGAAAAATATCGGTTGGATGCCTTCTTCATCGCGTTGGCTAATGGCAAAAGCGTTGAATTCGCTTTCTCCGCAACTATTTAATAGAGGACCACTTCGCAAACTCAAGCAACCTCAGATGATTGACAAGCTACAAAAGTTAGCAGAAATAGTCGCTGTTGATTCACCGGAATCTATGTATAAGCAATTGATTTCTGATTGGAAATATCCAGAATCCGCCATTATCAACGTCAAAGAACCCCTGACAGTGGTTAGTGATAAGCAACAGTGGGCAAAGCTGCCAGATTTTACAGAATGGATGATGTACTTGGATTTGGTCAGTTATTTGCCTGACGATATTCTTGTAAAAGTCGATAGAGCCAGTATGGGTGTGAGCTTAGAATCGCGTGTGCCACTACTCGATCATCGAGTCGTCGAATTCGCTTGGCAACTACCGCTTTCAGTCAAAATTCATCAAAACCAAGGTAAATGGTTGCTGCGACAAGTATTGTATCGGTATGTACCCAAGGAACTGATTGAACGACCTAAAATGGGTTTTGGCATACCGATTGACAACTGGCTACGTGGGCCGCTTCGTGAATGGGCAGAGGCACTTTTAAACCCCGCACGTTTACAACGAGAAGGTTTTTTTAATCATGTCGTGATTCAGGAAAAGTGGCTTGAGCATCTATCTGGAAAGAGAAATTGGCAATATTCCCTTTGGAACGTGCTGATGTTCCAAGCATGGCTTGAAGCGAACGAATCTGCCTAAGTTACCTATTAACATTCATAAACAGTTGAGTCTAGTGTCATGATGAGAACCTTGGTTAAGAGTCAAATTTGGTTAAGCGAAGCCTTTGATAAGCTGTTGCCAGAAAAGTATCGTATAGATGGCAATCAAGACTTTATAGAGTCTTTCGTGCATCATGAGTTTCTTTGTTTCAGTTTTTGCAACAACAGTTTTGCATCTTGGAGAAAAACTAACGCGGTTTCATAGACGCTGATCGCTTTTGTTTCA
>LUTY01003143.1 GCA_001640045.1 Candidatus Thiomargarita nelsonii
ATCGCGGCTAAAACAATGACGGTTTGCCAACCCCAAAAGGTAAAACCGGCCAATTTGTCCGAAAATAAGCGCACATGACAGGTGCGTTGCACGACATAATAAGAAGTCGCAAATAACGCCGAGCCGCCAAAGGCAAAAATAACAGCGTTAGTGTGTAAAGGTCGTAAACGACCAAAAGTAAAATAAGGGACATCAATAATATTGTTAAGCCAAGGCCAAGCCAGTTGAGCGGCGATATAGACACCCACTGCCATACCGACAACGCCCCATACAATGGTCATTATGGCAAATTGCCTAACGACTCTATAGTTATAGGTTTCTTGACCAGATGCGGTTTCCACCATGCGTTTATTCCTCCTGCTTAAAATTCACTTCAAAATGTTAGCATATTATTATCTTATAAATAACTTTCAATTATCATTAGCAAGTTAATTGTATAAAAATAGTCTTTACATAACAATAAGTTATAATATATATTTGCTATTATTATATTTTTAACTATTTGATTAAAATAGGATATATAGAGTTTTTATCTATAATGTTTTGTTTTATATTATATTTTTTTAAAAATTGGCTCGGTATAACTATAATTCTTGACAAAAATACTATATAATTAAAATATTTTTTTGCCTTTGGTTGGTGGATTACGCGATGCGATCCACCCTACATGAAAGATGGATAAATATGGACTGGACACCTCACATCACCGTTGCTGCTATCATTGAATCTGAACAAGGTTTTTTATTAATTGAAGAAAGCTCAGACGGCGCAACTGTTTTTAATCAACCCGCTGGACATTGGGACGAAGGCGAAACGCTGATAGAAGCGGTTGCTCGTGAAACCTTAGAAGAATCAGCCTGGCATTTTGAGCCACAAGCCATTGTTGGTATTTATCAATATACCAGTCCCACAAACCAAACAACTTATTTGCGGGTATGTTATTGTGGCAGACATCACAGTCACGCGCCAGATCGGGCTTTAGATACAGGCATCTTGCGTACTGTGTGGTTGACACGAGACGAAATAGCCAATTTGCCAAATTTACGCAGCCCGATGGTATTGCGCTGCATAGCTCGTTTCTATCTTGTTGAAGCGAGTCGTCGTTTGGGTGATAGTTGGAAATTGAGTTTAGATGTTTATATTTATTCTGATATACCAACTGATGATCTGGCTTATGGTTTTCGCCATGAGGATTTTGTGCAGTTAGAGTTGGCATGGTATTTTTAATATACTCTTTTATCTGTGAAAGTCTACCATTTATTCGATTAAAACCTGAAAATAAACATAAACCTAGTCTATAATTTATTTGAGTGCAAGGTACGACTTGCACTCCTGAGAAAACTATTTTTTATAGGATAAAAAAAATGAAACTGACTTTCACTTTATTACTATCTATCTTGACTGTGGGAATAAGCCACGCAGGTGTCTTTGACAGCGAAGATTTGAATCAAGCCTACACATATTTGAACCAAGTGAGAGTGAGAGCCGGCATGACCGAATTTTCACAAAACCCGCAACTTGAAACAACCGCCTTCAATCATGCCAATTATTTAACCGATAATTTCCTCACAGGTCATTATGAATCCGAAGATATGCCTAGATTTACTAGGAGCGGACAACTTTCGCCGGTTATCACAGTTTATTGGTATCAGAGAACATTTCTTACTACAATTACGGGGAAAGCAGTATCGACTCCATTAATGCTCTCATGGGT
>LUTY01003153.1 GCA_001640045.1 Candidatus Thiomargarita nelsonii
TCACGTTTTTTAGTTCGAGCCCAACTCACCCCTTCCAAACTTTCAAGCGTGATGCGCGTATAAGGTGCTTGCCGGCCATCCAAGCATTGCAGATCATTTGAGCGAAAGTCTATACCACTGATTTCTGGTAAACGTGTCAGCACGGCTCCTAATCCCACCGCAATGGCATCAAGAATGGTCGTTTTACCGGCCGCGTTGTCGCCTACTAGGACGGTGTGTGTGGATCAAGTGGTAATTCTAATTTCTTAACGGCGCGAAACGAAGTAACGGAACGTTCAAATTTTCAATTGTGATATGACTTAGTTTCATGGTTTTTTTTATTAGTACAAGATTGTGCTTTATTGCAATGATTTCCCGAAGATTGGTGTTTTGCGAGTGCTGTCCTATCAGGTGCTAGGCCAAATAGGTAATTCAGTGGCACCTCCGGTTGCCTATCAAGTAGCGAGAGCAGTGTCTCTTGTCCTGTTATTAGAAACGTTGCCGCACCAAATGATAAGTACAACGAATTAGGAAATAAACGAATTGGCTAACGGATTGGATCAGTTTATTCAATTTAATTAATGTTAAATCAATGATTTACACATCATATGACAAAGTAGAATTAATGTAAATAAACAATCCCTGTAGTTCCTTACCACCTATCACTTTAGTACAACGGATTTACGAAAAAAACGGATAAAAAATTATATATTATTGATAATAAATTAATTTATAAATAGAGAAGCCTTTGATGGCAGAGCAATCTATTAATCAGCTCAAAATCTCAACCTTTTGAAAATCCGTTATTTTCGCAAATCCGTTGTACTATTTTGGACAAACTAATAGGTGATAAGCCCTGTAGTTATTGCTCCGTTAATGTCTATAGTCAGCAACATGCTTAAATATCACCAGTTGATCCGATCCGATATCCTGATGTTTTTCCACCGTACCGTCGGGCCAATAAATCGTCAGTTCATCGACCTTGGTTGCCGAGCCAAGCCCAAAGTGTCGATCAGAATGGTGTTGAGAAAGGTACGAACCTTCGGCACCTACTTGAGCTGTTTGTACCAGTTCACCAGTGCGTACAGTGACGCGAGTGCCAAGGGCCTGGGTATTACCACCGCTCTGACGTAAGCGCAGGGTTAGCCAATGTCTATCTCCAGTCGATGTATTGTGGAGCAAGAGAGGAACACCACTATGTACCATGACTGCAATGTCCATCTTGCCATCACCATCGTAATCGGCATGGGCACCGCCACGACCAACAAAAGGTTTTGCGAGAACGGGTGCGGCTTGTTTGCCGACTTCAATAAATCCTTTACCCGGTTCATGACGAAATATATGCATTCGTTGTGGCTGAAGAAGCGTGTTATCATCTTCCATTTCCAAAGTATGGCCGTTGACTATCCATAGATCAGGGTAGCCATCATTATCGAAATCAGCAAAACCGGTTGCCCAGCCCACCATGTTCAACGATATTTGTCCGAGACCCCCAAGCATATCGGCTTCGTCCGTAAAGAATAATCGTGGCTTGCCTTGTTCATCGCTAAAGCCGCCGACTACCCTATTCTCAAAAAAGGCGTTTTCCTGAGCAATCCAATGGGTGACAAACAGATCAAAATCACCATCATGCTCATAATCGCCCACCGCCATTCCCATTGCACCGCGATAGTCCGCAGCCAGTGAACTGGCACCGATATCAGCAAAAGTGCCATCACCCAAATTACGATAGACACCGTTAGCCGAAACATCATTAGTCACATACAGATCAACTAAACCATCATTGTTAAAATCGAACCACACGATACCGAGTGACCGCCCGTCTGGATTGGCGACACCCGTTGCTTCGGCGACTTCAGTGAAAGTACCATCACCATTATTACGATACAGTTTGTTGCTGGCGGGCGGGTAGGAAGACGGATTGATGGTATAGGGAATCTCCGAACCGTATTGCTGGGAGATGATCGCAGCATCTTCGGCACGATACTCAAACTCCACATAAGTGGCGACATACAGATCGATATGACCATCGTTATCGTAGTCGCCCCAACCACATCCAGCACTGAAGCCTGAATCGTCAACCCCAGCTTGTGCTGTGACATCGGTAAATGTGCCATCGCCATTATTTCGATACAACAGATTGGGTCCATAGTTGGTGATATACAAATCTAGATCGCCATCATTGTCATAGTCGCCCCAAGCAGCGGCGAGTCCGAAGCTCGCTTTATCCAATCCGGCTATTTTCGAGACATCGGTAAAATGACCATTACCTTCGTTACGGTACAAGGCGGGGCGACCTTTTTCTTCATGAATCGGTTCAAGGATGGAACCATAAAAGTTCACAAAAAACAGATCAGGGTCACCATCATTATCATAATCGCCCCAAGCGAGGCCAGACCCCATATCCTCTGGCATCAAGGAGCGACGAGTCGCCGGAAAATGGTGAAAGTTAATCCCCGCAGTCTCTCGCCGCTCTTCAAAGCTGAATTTGACCATGGTAGTCTTGCTACCATGCCTATGGGTTAATCCTTCGATGGTGCCATCCGAGTTAGGGGTAGCAGGATCCTCTGGCGGCTTGACTATAAAGGCGATGTAAGCCAATACAAGCATTCCCACTACGGAAATGGCTCCCCAGCCAAGCAAAAGACGTTGTCGTTTACTGAAGAGACGCTTGGACATTCTTTTCCACCTTTATCTTAGTAGTGACTTCGTTCATTTTCGTGATGGGGGAGCGTGTTTTCGTCTCAAGACCATAGACTGTATCCAAAAAGTCCGGGTTCGCCTTGCGATACCATAGGATAGCCGTCACTGTGAGGTGGTTCGCTTCATCTGGTGCTGGAAAAGAAAACTGATCAGTACGTTGTCCCGGCTGTGATGTCTCACCACTGACACGGCCTCTACCCATTGAAGGACATTGAAAGCGTACTTGGACGGTGTCGGTCATACCCGGATAAATGGCCCGCTTGTAACTCGCTCCGACTAAGTCCCAAAGGTTATGGCGGTCAATAAACTTACCTTGACGATCAAAACCATCAGCCTTGAAAATAACAGGGGATTGAGCCACCATATCGGTATTTTCTTCGAGGCCACCCACATGGTAGAAAACATTGCCGTTTTCATCGGTAATTTTAACCTCAACCCAACTTTCGATCATGTCGAGGGGGCCATTCGGAAAATCGTGGCCGGTTTTATTGTTGGTCAAAACCACTTGTAAATTAACATCTTGACCCGACACCACGTTTTTTGGCGCGAGAATTTTCATGCGAACCACTGGACCCGTCGTCCAGTTATCGGCAATTTCAGGAATTTCAATTTCGCCACGCAGCCATTTTTCAGTTAATGCCACATGTTGCTCCGCGCCTTCTAAGTTCTGAAGGGTTGGGATGTATTGGTTAGCGGCAAGCATCCTATGGCTACGATGTTTGCCATCTTCCGCTGAGCGGTTATAGTCGAGCACATCACCCTTGGCAGGTTCTCGGCTGGCTTCCACCAAAGGCATGTGGCACTCACGACAAGTAACCGTTTTTTCTGGATTATCTTTATGATACCAACGACTGTTTTTCCAGCTATCATATTGGTTTTGACCTTGAACTCGACCAATGTCTGTGTTGACTTCTTTGTCGATATACTGCTTATGACACGCCCCACAAAATTCGGCTGTTTTGTATAACGATCGTGAATAGGAGTTGAGGTGATGCCTTGGATAGACGCGGATCAGGAAATCGCTTAAAAATGTTGCCATTTTCCCCTGCTCCAATTCATAAACATAGCGTTGCGGCGGTCGAACCGTATAATCACCATTGCCTTGAATATCAGTTTGGACAATGCTATGGCAAATGATACATGATGAACCCTCGTTAGCACCTTCGACGCTCAAGGTGATATTGCCAGAGTTCTTCGCACCAGTGAATAATGAAATAGGATCATTTTGTACACGTTGGAACATGTCGTCTAATGAAGAATAACGATGAGCACTAGGGAGCCATTCCTTATATATCTGTTCATGACAGCCACTCGTTCCACAACGTTCTGATTGCGCGAGGGCATGAGGCTCAACTGAACCCTTTGTTTTGACTCGTTGTACCGCATCAGCAAGGATAATACTGATTTCACGTTGTTGCTCCGGTTTGAGATTCAACTGATCAGTAATCTGCTTGATCCGCGTGAAAAAACCGATGGGTTCCTCTGGTTGCTCCTCCAAGGCTGCAAGGTAAGCAGCTTGCTTTTCACTGCCAATGACTTTGAGTACCTGCTGCTGAAGTGTATCAC
>LUTY01003145.1 GCA_001640045.1 Candidatus Thiomargarita nelsonii
GACGGATCGTCAGCTAAACGTGTTAGCTGGCGTTCTAATTTATTGTCAGGCCATAAGTCATCGGCATCCAAAAAGGCAATGACATTACCACGCGCCATTTTGATACCTCTGTTACGAGCTGCGGCTGGTCCACTATTAGGTTGAGAGATATAATATACGTTGTTATCAAAGTTTGCCGCAATGCTGGCAGTCGCATCAGTTGAGCCATCATCAATGATGATAATTTCTAACGGGTAGTGAGCTTGCCGCTGGATACTCTCAACCGCTGCGGTTAGAAAGGCTTCACCATTGTAAACAGGTATAATAACGCTTACAAAAAATGGGGCAGAGATTTGGTTCACAGTTTTTTCCTTAAGCTAGAGAAGGCACGATTTATAAAATATTTAACAGTTTATCATGACTAAAACAGATAAGCTAGGCGGTTGTTGGCCAACCCTTACCACCTATCAGTTTGCAAAATGAGTACAACGGATTAGCGGAATAAACGGATTAGCTCTAGGGCAGCATTGGGTTAATCCGTTTATTCCGCCGTTGTACTATTTTTTCACGTCTTTGTTCTAATTTAACAGTTGTTAATCGAATAACAGCGGTCTGGGGTGGTGAAAATCCGCTTCCCCTTTGGCTCAAAAGTTGATTCCGTTTTTGTTCCGGCTCTCAGTACACGATATTTTTGTGTATGTCCCAGATTTTTTGCACTCTTTATACATAGATTCAACTTAATTATTAGCAACCACTTATGAATAAATATCCCAACCTCGACTGCCAACTTTATTTTCTATTTCGCACTCACTTATGGCGGGATGGTGAACTTATCCAAGAATCATTTAAGGGCCGTTTTGATTCGCTTCACCAAAATGGTGTGAAGATTGATGAGGATAAACGTTTGTTTCGGCGTAATTTTGATCCCAAAATACAAACAGAAGGATTGCAAAATTGGCAACAATACCTTGCCGATAGTTGGAAAGATATTTTGCAACGCTACACCGATGCTTATGCTGAAATTCCCGCCCGCAATGCCGAAATTAAGGCTAAGCAATTTTGCGAAGCGGCTTTTTATGGTGTCGCTTTACTGATCATGGATGAAAATATTGTCCGTCACCAAGTCAATATCTCCCTCCGAATTGAGGATGAACAGCACAATTTATATTTCAAGCAGCCCAAACCAGTCACCAAATTATTGTCCGTGCGTGATCGTGACCAACAAATGTCTGAGATGGCGAATTTGTATGCCTTTGCTTTGGATAGCAAGCCCAAACTCAGTCATTATGCCCTGAAATTTGAAGGAAATCTGCCTTATCTTGCACTGATGCAACCGCAACCCACCGCCGATAATCCAATTTTAGCTGTATATGCCTTGCAGCACAGCAGCGGTTTGTCCAAATTCAATCCTAATGAAATTCTACCGTGGGTTAAGCCTTTTCAAGATTTTCTTTGTGTTGGAAGCGATGAGCAAGCCGCTTTATTCGTGAGTCTGTTGTCACGGCTGATTATGCGACAATGGCAATTTCAACGGATTGATACGGCTACCCACTTTCAACGGCGGATTTTGCATGAAAAAAATACGCTTTACCGAGATAAATCGGAGCAATATTTAGTCTGCACTAACAACCGAAAATTAGAACAGGAATTGCGCGAAATAGAGCAACTGCATACCGACGCGGATTACATAAAAGGGCGGCTGCGGCAAGCGGTGAGAACCTTAAAAATTAATCGGACCAATTTAGAAC
>LUTY01003146.1 GCA_001640045.1 Candidatus Thiomargarita nelsonii
AATTTTCGGATAGACTCGATCTACACCCACGCCTTTGGCTTTAAAAAAACCTCATACAACCGCGCTTCTGGGGTACCCGTCTCCGGCTGCCAATTATAACGCCATTTCACCAAGGGTGGTAAAGACATCAAAATAGACTCGGTGCGTCCGCCACTTTGCAACCCAAACAATGTTCCTCGATCATACACTAAATTAAATTCTTTTTCAAAATCTCAGGAGACGACTCCGCTTCTTGTTGAATCTCACACAGGGCACTGATAAAGTTATCTAAAGTTTGTTTGTCCTCTGTTTCTGTCGGTTCAATCAATAAACATTCTGGGACCAGCAGGGGAAAATAGGTTGTGGGTGCATGAAAGCCTTTATCCAGTAGCCGTTTGGCGAAATCCATCGCGGTGACGCCTTGTTGTTTGGCTTGACGTTTCAGCGTCAAAATAAATTCATGGCTGGCGCGACGTTGCCCAAAAGCCATGTCAAATCCGGCTTTAGCGAGGCTGGCTTGCAAATAGTTGGCATTGAGCGTCGAAAATTCTGCCACCCTTGTCATCCCTTCACGACCCAGTAGTCGGGCATAAACATAGGCTCGCAAGATGACACCAATATTGCCAGGATGTGCTAATAGGCGCCCAATTGTTTGTGGATAGTCTGTTTCGCTCAACAAGCGATAAGTCTTGCCATCGTATCCCACCATTGGCACGGGTAAAAAGGGTAGGAGTCGTTGATTGACTCCGACAGGTCCCGCGCCCGGTCCACCGCCGCCGTGCGGTGTTGAAAAGGTTTTGTGCAAGTTGATATGAATGACATCAAATCCCATATCGCCGGGCCGCACTTTGCCCAAAATGGCGTTGAGATTGGCACCATCGTAATAGAGTAAACCGCCAACCTCGTGGACAATTTTGGCAATTTCGGTGATGTCTCGCTCGAAAACACCGAGCGTAGAGGGATTGGTCAACATAATGCCGGCGGTTTGGGGACCAATAGCGGCTCGTAAGGCGGCAATATCAACATCACCTTCAGCGTTAGTCGGAATTTCACGCACTTTATATCCGCACATGACGGCAGAGGCGGGATTGGTGCCGTGTGCGGCATCGGGCACTAGCATTTCGGTGCGTTGCGTATCGTTGCGTGCATCATGGTAGGCGCGTATCATGGCAACGCCGGCAAATTCGCCTTGTGCGCCGGCGGCGGGTGCCAAGGAGACGGCTTTCATGCCGGTGACTTCTTTGAGTATTTCTTGCAAGTCATAGAGGCAAGCCAGTAGCCCTTGAGTTGGGGCGGCGGGGTGTTGGGATAGGAAGCCGGGTAACATGGCTAGGGCGTTACAAGCACGAGGGTTATATTTCATCGTGCAGGAGCCGAGTGGGTAATAATGGGTGTCGATGGAAAAATTTTTCTGTGACAGGCGCGTGTAGTGGCGGACAACTTGCATTTCTGAGACTTCTGGCAAGTGGGGGCGCGTTTTACGCAGAAATTTGGTGGGAATGTCGGTGATTTCAGGACGATTGGCAGGCGATTGTGAGCTTGCGAAACGTCCGGGGCTGCTGTGTTCAAAAATGTGCATAAAATGATTTCCAATAGTTAAGTGAATGAACAGTGAAATAACGAACCTCAAAAAACCTCAAAACACCGCAACATCCATACCCACGATTCGATGGTATCCAAAACCAACTCATCTTCAGGAGACAAAATGCCATAAAGGCAATATTGCCCTGTGGGTAAAGTTTCAGGC
>LUTY01003147.1 GCA_001640045.1 Candidatus Thiomargarita nelsonii
AAGCCGTCCAGAACAACTTCTCAAAGCTTGGGATGAATTTAATCAACAAGCGACAATTAAGCTCCCCTTGATTTTTGCTATTGTGTATTGGAGTGTTTTGACAGAGAACGGTGACAAGGCGGGAATGCTATTAGAAAAACAACATTCTGCGGTAGACGAATTATTAAATTTATTGCCTCATTTAAGTAAGGAATTTAAAGACGATAAATCGCTCGCCTACACCCGCCAAAGATGAATTAGTCAGCCAATAAGAATTCGAGCAAAGCTTTTTGTGAATGCAAGCGATTTTCCGCTTGATCCCAGACGACACTTTGTGGTCCATCAATAACCTTAGCACTGACTTCTTCACCGCGATGGGCGGGCAAGCAGTGCATAAATAAAGCCTCAGGTTTTGCCAAAGACATCAAGTGACTATCGACTTGATAGGGGGCAAAGACTTGAGCTCGCTTAGCATGTTCTTTTTCTTGTCCCATACTTGCCCAGACATCAGTAGTGACCAAATCAGCATTCGTGACGGCTTGTGCAGGAGCGGTGCTGAGGCTAACGTGTTCTTTGAATTCTGCGACTAAATTAGCATTGGGTTGATAGCCAATGGGAGAAGCAATCGCTAATTCAAAGTCAAATTGATGAGCCGCTCGTATGTAAGAATGACACATATTATTACCATCCCCTATCCAAGCCACTTTTTTGCCTTGGATACTCCCTCGATGTTCAATATAGGTTTGTATATCAGCCAATAATTGACAAGGATGGTACATGTCAGTTAAGGCATTGATGACCGGTACTTTGGCATATTTTGCAAAAAGTTCAACTTTTTCATGTGCATAGGTGCGTATCATCACACAATCAACCATACTTGATAATACTCGCGCCGTGTCTTCAATCGGTTCGCCACGCCCTAACTGCGTATCAGCCGGAGACAGAAAAATGGCACTACCACCGCATTGGCTCATAGCCGTTTCAAAGGAGACACGGGTACGGGTGGAAGATTTTTCAAAAATCATTGCCAATACTTTGTTTTTAAAAGGTTCATAGCGTTTATTCGCGTATCGCATGGCTTTGAGTTCAATGGCACGCGCAATTAGCGTTTTGAGTTCATCTTTAGATAAATCCATTAAAGTGATAAAGTGACGGGGTGCCATAAGCATATCCTTCAGTGTCAAGCAGGAAAATTTTCCCGAATTAAGTGGCTAAGGGTGGCAATGATGTCATTTGCTTGTGCATCGCTTAAAATCAAAGGCGGTAATAAACGGATGACGCGCTCGGCAGTGACATTGATTAATAATTGTTTCTCAAGTGCTTTATTCACTAATTCACGACAAGGTTTATCAAGTTCAATGCCAATCATCAAGCCTTTAACACGAATATCACAGCTTATGCCTTTTAAAGCACTTGTCAATCCTTGATGGAAACGTTGTCCTAATGCTTGTGTACGTTGTACCAAGTTATTTTGTTCAATGGTTTCAATCACCGCCAGTGCCACCCGACAAACGAGGGGATTGCCGCCAAAAGTAGAGCCATGAGTGCCAGGCTGGAAAATCTCAGCCACTTTGCCACGCGCTAAACAGGCTCCGATGGGTACTCCATTGCCTAAAGCTTTGGCAAGGGTTAACACATCGGGAAGGATGCCAGCGTGTTGATAGGCAAACCATTCTCCCGTGCGCCCCATGCCAGTTTGAATTTCATCCAACATTAATAACAAATTATGACGATCACACAAAGCCC
>LUTY01003148.1 GCA_001640045.1 Candidatus Thiomargarita nelsonii
TTTGCAGTGCTTGGCGATAGTGTGCAATCGCTTGGGGATAATTGCCTTGTTCTTCTAACAGCGATGCTAAGTTGTTATGAGCTTCGGCATGATTAGGGCAAATTTGCAAGGCTTGGTTGAGTAATTTTTTTTCTTTGTCTTTGTGTCCAGAATCGCCCCAGTCATAAGCTTGGATGACTAGTCGGGTGGCGTAGTCACAGTTTTGGCTCGCTAGGGCGGGTAGAGATAGTATAAGTAGTGCTAAATAATAATATGTGTTTTGTCGAATTAACATCGTTATTTCCTATAAAAAAAAAATCAATCAATAACTACACCGATCATAGGTAAGCAGGGATAAGTCAAAACATTGACTTAGTTGTTTCGTTCATTACGCGGAGCGATTTCCCGAAACTAACCAATCCGCTTCACTCGGTGGGTTTCGGGAAATCCGCTTCGCGTAATGAACGAAACAACTGTGGGTTTTGTGTTTACCTAAAATCCATTTTTTTCACTGGCATTAAACGGTGTCCAACCATATCTACTGCGATTTGTGATTGTTCAAGAATGATGTAACCAATTAAAGGTTCATAAAAACCATCTTCTGGTTGCATCTCGACAAAAACGACTTCACTGTAAATTGGGGAAAATCCGTCTATTTTAATTTGCACAGGACCATAAACTTCACCATTAACAGTGGATTGTGTTGAGGTTTGCAGTTCAACCGTTCTTATTAAATTCAAATCGCCTAAACGTTCTTTCCAAGCCGTTGGCAAAAACATATAAGAAGCACCTGTATCAACCAGGGCATCACAACGCAAAAAATAGTCTGGATTTGTCGCATTGGTAATACTGACTAAGGTAACAATTCTGCCCATATTATGCTCTCCATAAGTCCAGGTGATAAAGTTAATATTAGACTTGTTCCTTAATAAGTGCAAGGAGCCTTAACGTAACTATAGTACAACTAATTAGGAAATAAACGAATTAAATGACTGGTCCGAGTCATTCATTCTATCGTTTTTAATTATTTTTTTTAATTCGTTTATTTCTCAATTAGTTGTACTCAATTTCAAGCTTTTAAGCGAATCTGAGGATAAGGAGTGTTTTTAGGTTTTTAATCCGTGTCATCTGAGTAATCCGTCAAATCCGCGATTCAAGGTTTTTAGTTATTTCTTCGCCAACACCAACTCAAAAAATTCCCCATTTCCACTGAATTTAGGAATCGTCGGCGTTTGAGCATTATCGGTGAGTTCTCGCACGGTTTCACGGACATAATCTTGTAAATAACTCAGTTTTACCACGCCTTTTTTATAAGCGGCTTCACCACCCAATCCATCAATCAACGCCTTACTAAAAGCGCCATGTCCCCATTCAGGAGCTTCTATAGAAAAATCCGCCCCCGAACTTGACGCAAATACGACGACATTATGCAAATTGGCATCCCGCAAAAATTGATTAGGATCGGCTTGGGCTTGAGTTTGCCATTTGGTATTGCCGGTGATATTGCCCGCATGGCAAGTATCCGCTAATAGCAAGACATGCGCTTTCATATCATTGATGGCGTTAAAAATTTGCCAAGAGGCGCCGGTGGCAGCTAATTGATCGACATTGGCATCATAAGTGACAAAGTGGTAGCCCAATCTTGTATTCATGCCATGTCCACTGATGAATAAAATCGCAATGTCCCCCCGTTTAGCGGGTTCAAAAAACGTGGAGATGGCATTAATCAGATTACCGCGTGTGGCT
>LUTY01003149.1 GCA_001640045.1 Candidatus Thiomargarita nelsonii
AGATAAGGCTGAAGGTGTAGAGATCAAAGAGTCGCAGATTGCGATTCGAGGTGCGGGCTTTAAGGTGATGGATGAAATGGTGGTTGAGGCAGGTAAAGTGAATATTAAAGGAAAGACGACGATCAAGGGCAATTTAGAGGTTGAATAACAATTTTCGTTAATTATCGTGAGTACATTTAAGGCAAAATCTAAAGAAATCGTCATTGCGGGATATACCCATAAGATTGAAACCCAGTCTTTAGGAAAAGGTGACGGCACGTTTAAGCCAATCCATCAGTGGGGAAAGAGCACTGTTGGTGGCAAAAAGGTGCTTAAAAGTCCCCTTAGTTTTTTTATGTCTGGCTGTTCCAATCAAAGTGGCGCGGTGGGTGTAGGTTTGGGTGTGATTACTAACACACAAGATGTTGCTTATGAAGGACTATCAGCCTATCTTGTCAAAGGAGATAGCGGCCAATGCACCGGTGTTTTAGTAGGTACACCCGAACAACAGCCTGGACCATGTAGTTGTCGTTTTGTCATAGAAAAATCAGGGCAGTCAGCCAGTCTCACGGAAAATATAGCGGCTCCCAAGGAGTTAGAGTTAGCGGCCCATAACGCGCCATTGCACCAGGAGCCGGAAGAGGAAGAAGAGGAAAAAAAGTCTTGGATCGAGATTGAGTTGGTGGGTGAAGATGATCAGCCGGTGGCTGGTGAGCGCTACCGGATCACATTGCCAGATGGCATAACGGTTGCACAAGGGACTACCGATTCAAAGGGTTTAGCCAGAATAACTGGAATAGATCCTGGTACTTGTCAAATAATGTTTCCTGATTTGGACAAAGATGCCTGGGAGAAGAAGGAATAAGTTTTTAAAAATAATTTAAAGGAGTCAAATTCTGCCGTAATCTGAACTTCAAAGCCTACCAATCTATCCCCCGAGCGTTTGGGTGTGGCAAAATCGTTGGTATAAATGTATTTTTCCCCTCGTATCCAGACGGCGTGTTCTGTGAGCACCCAAGCGCGATTTTTGATAAATCGACTGAATATATCATATATATTATTTAAATACTCTGATGCGCCGTAGAGATTGAACATACACACACCCATCTCTGGCTGCACAATATCTAACACTTGTAGCTGCCATGTCTCATGCGCCTTTTGCCAATCGTGCAAGGCATCAGTGAGTCCATCTACCTCTGTATTGATGCCGATAAAGGCTAAAGAGCAATCAATTTCAATGCTTTCAATCTGTTGGAATAGCCTCTTGCCTTCTTCCAAGCATTTATGCAATAGACCATATTCATGCCCCCTCAGAGGATCTTGCCAAAATTTTTCTCCCATACGACGGCGATCGCGTTCTAACATGTCCCATTTACTCCACAATTGGTTCATGGCAGGACCCTCATTAATTTGTTGTGCTAAACGACGATTGGTCGTCGTTGCGCTTGTCAGTTCTCGTAAAGTCCATTTACTGTCAACCAAATTTTGATCAGCGCGGGCTTTTTGGGTGTATATTGTTGTTTTAAATGCGAGCCCGCTCTCGCCTTTGCTCACGGTGACTTTGATTGAGGCTGAAAACGGATAACGGTTTAAAGTCACTGTCAGCGGAATGACAACCTGTTCATGTAAACAGCGTTGCAATTGGCGTGCCCCATAATGGCTATCGCTGCTGAGATGCGCTAGATAATCATAAACTTGATCTTCAATTTGTAAAGTCACATTACGTGTTCGCAAACCATCCCGCG
>LUTY01003150.1 GCA_001640045.1 Candidatus Thiomargarita nelsonii
GCTAATTTTCAAGGCGGCAGAGTCTTATTGGGCGTAGAAGACGATGGCACCCTTTCTGGCATACAACGGGATAATCTGCAAGATTGGTTGATGGATACAGTATTTGGTCGTTTTATCCATCCATTAATGATTCCATTTTATGAAGAAGTCGTGACAGATGATGGTAAACGGATTGCAGTGGTGACGGTCGGTATGGGCACCGCTAAACCTTATGTAGTCAGGCATCATGATCGTGAAGAAGTTTATATTCGTCTGGGAAGTACAAGTCGTCTAGCCAGTCGAGAACAACAGTTACGTTTATTTCAGTCCGGTGGATTATTACACGCTGAATCTTTGCCGGTGTCTGGGCGGGGATTTGAGCAACTGGATCGGCGGCGACTCGAAGAGTATTTACGCCTTATGATTGAGGATGATGAGATACCTGAATCAGAATCGGCATGGCATCAAAAATTGACAAATCTCGATTTAATGGTGCCAACTGAGTTTGGCAACACGGTTTGCACAATTGCTGGATTGGCTATTTTCGGCAAGCAACCTTGTTACGGTTTGCCACAAGCGGGGATTCATTTACTGGTGTTTCCGGGAGAGGAGATGGATTATAACGCCAATTTGGATGAAGTCTTAAACATCCCTTTTACTGGGCTACACAGTGCCATTAATCCCCATGAAGTGTTGGAACACAGTTTATTGGATCGGGTTTTGTATTATCTACAACCTTACATTTCTGAAGAACGCCTTGTCTCTATGACGCGGGAACGGATTTGGGATTATCCAACTGCTGTCATTCGTGAATTGATCGTAAACGCCTTTGCTCACCGCGATTGGACGCATCCCAATAGTGTGCATATGAGTATTTATCAAAATCGCATTGAAATCATCAGCCCAGGGACACTTCCGAATGGTATGACTGTAGAAAAAATGAAGGCGGGACAGCGTATGCCACGCAATCCAATTATGACCAATATTTTACGGGATTACCGTTTTATGGATAATCGGGGCATGGGCATACGCCGCAAGATTATGCCACTGATGAAACAGCATAATGGTACGGAACCTGCGTTTGAGGTGACGGATGATTCTGTTAAAGTGACGTTGTGGAAATAATAGACATTATCGGAATTCACACTGTTGTTGGAGTCCAAAGCTTTAGCTTTGGACTATTTTCAGGAGACATATTTGAACAAACCGCCCAAAAGTTTTATGTCCATGATGGTAGATAATTCATTCATAATATTATTTTTTTCCTTTTTTTTAAGAAGAATTCATTATAAAGGAAAAAAGCTTTTAAAACAAGCGAGTATTGGCAAGCATAAAGGATTGCCCCTACAGCAGACGTGATTTTTTGTAGGGGCAATCCCTTAACTGCTTTGTCGTTATTTCCGATAATGTCTAATCAAACGGATGCCGCCTAATAATCGTTTCATTGCGATCCGCCCCAGTAGAAATGATATCAATTGGAATTTCAATTAAATTCTCAAGTTTTTCCAAATACAGGCGAGCATTAATGGGTAATTCTTCATAGCGACGTACCCCAACCGTGGATTCTTGCCATCCCGGCATTTCAGTATAAATCGGCTCACATCGCTCAAAGTCTCTCGCTGGCGTTTTCAATTCTTCACCATCGCAACGATAGCCAACACACAAGCGCAATGTCTCCAAACCATCAAGTACTTACTCGCACAACTTTCTGAGCGAGAAGATGTTCGTAGAATGGTTGAAGGGGT
>LUTY01003151.1 GCA_001640045.1 Candidatus Thiomargarita nelsonii
TTCAGGTATTTTGATCGCATGGTGGATGAACTACTGAAACCGCGAAGAGATGACTCAGCAACTAGGATTACTGCGTGAGGAAATGAATCGGCTGTTGGATTTGCAGTTTAAGATTGCGCCCACCCTACGAAGTTAAATCGTCACAAAAATTTTTAAAACAATGACATCGGTTATTATTTGTCGCGTCACTTATATCAGAAGCGTCCATTCTTGAGGTGATACTTTCAACATCATCAAAAGGTTTCTTGTAGCCAGCCCCAACCAGTTTAAAAATTTTATCTATCTCTAGGGCGGGATGAAAAAATGCCTTTTCTGGATCAATTTCAGATAGGTTGTAGCCTAAGTTTTCTTCAATGAAACTGACTGTTAACAGATCATTAATTTTTGCAAACAAGTTATACATCGAAAGCCACCATGCTTCTAATTCCATGATTGCAAAATGAAAACGGATTTTCTCTGGGTTATTCATCTCCGCAATAGCAGTCGTTACGCCTTCAATAAATTGCCGAGTCACTTCATCGTCAATGACATTCTTAGACTTTCTACGATAGGCTTTTGAGTACATATCGCGCAATCCAATGATTTTTGTAAAGCCTTTGCTCAACAACCGTTTTTCTCTCTCTTTTATGGCATCCAATACCCTTTCATCATTTCCCACATTGATAATTTGGAAATGTACTTTAGCATTAGGATTTTTATACTCGTAGGGGACTTCCTGTTGCGAATTGGCATGTAACTTAAAACACTCAAAGCTCAATTGGGCAGGATCAATGAGATGATAGAGTATATTTCTAATAAAGATGAGCTCACCTTGTCCTTCCACAAAAATAGCCATTTTTTGCATTGGCATATATTGGTTCTGCACAAAAACGTGCAAAGCAGCGCTTTGCACTTTTTGGTTGATTCTAATCCTTTTTGAGAAAATAGTTCGATGAAAAAAAATCAAAGTTACTTAAGCCTGTCAATTCAAATTTGTCAAATAATGCTTTAGAATTGACATAGTTGTATATCATAGCCTTGTGAGGAAAACGTTGAATCACTGACCAATATTCAAGCGGTACCGCATTCATCACAAATCGATCATTGGTTGACATGATTAATTGTATCTTGGTATTTTTTGTCTTATTAATCAGCAAATTCATCAAGGCACTAGAACGGCTGTAATCAAGTCCTTCTCCTATATCATCTATGATGATGCAACTGGGCAAACTCGCTAGTAACGAGTAGTTCAACTGTATAAACAGTGACAGGGCGCGAAACATGCCAGTGGAAATGTGATGATGAGAGGTGATGACATCTAAATATTTTTCTTTAATTTGAATACCATAAGTCACTTTTGGCCTTTCAAAATGTACTCCGCCGCCTACCGCTTGAATGGTGACTTCTTCCAGTTCATATCCGATTTTTTTCAGGTCTTCTTTGATCAATTGCACGTATGCTTTTCCGTATTCTGTTTTTCCCTCCTTAAAAATGGCAACGGCTTGATTGAAATTCTTGAAATTGAGTTCGTTATCGGAGAAAGCAAGGTGATCTTGACCCATTGGGGTTCCAAAGCGAAAATATCTTGCAGATTTTCCCCAGTGATATAACTTTTCAAGAAAAGGATGCTGGATAGCATCTCTTCTCGTCACCACGGCGAGTTCGTTAGGGGGTGGTTGAAAATTGATCTCAGTATTTAATTCAGATGCCAAAATTTTACCTTTACTGTCTGTGCCCCTTTGTAA
>LUTY01003152.1 GCA_001640045.1 Candidatus Thiomargarita nelsonii
AATGCTTTGAGAAAAGATGATTTATACATATAAGATAAAACCTCCTAAAATAAAAAATAAAGTTGGAGACGATATGCCGTCACAGTTGTGCATGCCTTGTGGTTGCCCGACACGATATGGCATTGCGCTTTGGACTGGGGTGGTGAAAAAGAAGTTGATTTGCCCGTTAAAACTTGATCCTAAAAACAAAAAGTTATAAAGCAGGAATAAAAGCAGGATCAATTTGAAATAGCCATTGTAATTTCTTTTTCACCACCCCAGGACTAATCCGTTGTACTTGCCTAACTACCGGTTATTGATGCTCATAAGCCCCAAGATCAATAGCCTCTCCAACAATCCTCCGATTGCCATCGAGATCAATCTCGTTACCCGCCTCATCCTTTAAAAAGGGATAAGATTCAATCACACTAGAGTCGCCAACATTGATTGCCGGAGAGTCGGCGCGTAAACGGAAATCTCCATTGGGTGCGTCTACGAAGTGAGGATCGCCCATAATGAAGTGGGTACCCAAATCAACGCCTTCCGATATGCTATTAACAAGGGTGTAGTCCACATGTAATTTTCTTCATCAGTCGTTACCACTAACCCCGAGGCGACGGGTGCATCATTGACCGCTATGACAATAATACTGGCGGTACCAATTTCACGACTAAACGCGGTCGTATCACCATTGGTGCTAGTATCCGCCTTGCTGCCTGCTGTACCACTGCTTTGATCCCAAGCACGAAAACGAATGGCATCGGTCACAGTGCCATTGAAATTAGGATTTGGCTGGAAATAGAGCCGTGTCTCGGCATCCGCCGCCAATAACAAAGCCTCATTCTCAGCCACACTACCGACTGCCATCCAAGTCGAGCCATCCATTGTGTAGTACCAAGTACCATTAGTCGCATCTACTGCCATCAAAGCCAAACCCGTTACAGCGTTGTTATCGACATCTGTCACATTACCGCTCAATGCTACAATATCGCTAATTAAAGTCCCCTGGGCATTCGCTGCCAGCATGGCTAAACTCAAGAACAAAGTTAAAATCAATCGCTTAATAAATTTCATAAAAATATCCATTGTTTTGGAGTCCAAAATTTATTTTGGACGAAAAGGTACCGCTGCGTCTTCAGACACCGTCTCAAGCTTGAGAGCATCCTTGGTGTCATCCAAAATAGGGGCATCATTAACATCCTTAACTATAATATCACGACTCACCGACTCACTATCATTTTTCCCATCAGTCAACGTAAATGTAACCGTGCGAGTGGACGTTTTTGGTGCCGTCGTGTTGGTATTGCGATAAGTGATCGCTCGCAATGCCGTTTGATAATCACTCAACTTGCCTGAACCGATCAAAAGTAGTGTATCATAATCCCTATTAACAGTGATACCCGTCGGCGGGCTACCATTATAATCTAACTTGTCTTCACTCTTTTGATAATTGTTGCTGATCTGAATGCTGGCACCCCTGAGCTTGCGATCATCCGTATCGTTGACAGTGATAGTTGTTGTTATCTCAGTCGCCGCATCGTCTTCAGTATAGGACAACGCCGAACTTTCGATATTCGCTAACACCGGCGGAGCATTATCGCACGCTGGTAGCCAAGCTAAGCTACATAGCATGATTAAAACCAATCGTTTGCTGCGTTTGAGATTCATAGTTTTATCTTTCTGAAGTCCCATATTTACGACGATAATCCTGAATAGCCTCCAAGGTATCCGCTTGTTCAGGCTT
>LUTY01003164.1 GCA_001640045.1 Candidatus Thiomargarita nelsonii
TGTCAAATTTTTCGTTGGCATTTTCCAACCTTTCTAACAATTTGAGACGCTGTTGAATATCATCCGTTGAGCTGATTTTTTCTGGATCAATTCCACCCGCAGTGTTTACGGCATTCAATGAGGCATAATATTCCTGAACTTGGGGTTTAATTGTAACCATAGCTTCTGATATTGCACGGTATAATCTTTTTATCTCTGGTGACGAATTTACCGCCTGCTCATTCAGCTTTTGTCTTCTTTTATCCTGTAGTTCCTATAGAATTAAATCAAGGACGCCTAGCAAAATAATCTGAAAAGCTATAGCACTGATGTTCAATATTTCTGGTTTTATTCGTTGTCCGACAGACGTTGTACTCACCACCCGATGGCGCGAACCTTCACTACATTTTAACCACTAAAGCTGTCGTATTATCCTGATTTCGTTTACCTTTATTATCTACGGCCACCAACAATTTTTTCACTAATGCTTTCGCCGATAATGATTGATCTAAAATGTTAGCGATTTCCGTTTCAGACAAACTCAGTATTCCGTCACTGGCTAATAGAATACGATCACCCGCTTCTAAAGGTGCAGACGACTGATCAATCAGATCAATCTTTCCCCCCACAATCGCAGCACGTAACATATTACGATCAGGATGTGTCGCCAGTTCTCCTGGCATGATTTCACCCAATCGTACCAGTTCTTTCAATATGGGTTTCATGGAATGATCCGCATTTAAACGGACTAATTGTCCGGCTTTCTTATAAAGCCATAAGGGGGAATCGCCTACACTAACCCACTCTATTTGCGCCTCACTGAGGGCAGCCCCAACCAGTGTACAACCCATGCCCTTTAATTTTGGCTTTGATTGTACTTCTAAAGCTAACTGCTGATTAGTTTTTTGCAGAGCTTGCTGTAACCGCTCCGCCACACGCCCGGAGACAGCATGATAGCTATTCATAAAAGTTTTAATGGCACAATCGCTGGCAAAAGCACCGCCCTTGTGTCCCCCCATGCCGTCTGCCAGTACCATCAAGAAGTCCTGCGGCTGGCTATTATCAAAGCCAAAATCATCTTCCTGATAATGGCGCTTACCTTGAATACGCTCACCTGCGAACTCTTCGTTATTAATTAAGAATAGTTTTGCCAATTGAAATATTCTCCAAATAAGGGGACAAAACGTAAAGTTGTCTGTCCCTTGTAATACGAAATGAGTTTGTGCCTCAAGATCTCTGTGGAATGATTTCTCCTGTATCAGGATCGCGCTGGACACCTAAATGAGGAGTTTTAGGATTGACTTTTTTACCTACAGACATGGCTAACAATTTGCGTATGCTGGTTTGATATTTACCCAATAAAAGCAGTTCATCTAAGCCGACATAAGTACCTTCTTTGACCGGCTCCCAATGTGGACCTCGTTTGCAAAATGTGCCATTGGTACTATTACAATCAACCAAATAGTAGTGACCATTGGCATCTTGAGTGATTTCTAAATGGATATCACTAACAGAATGATCTGCGTCTGTTATAACAATATCTGCTTTTTTAGCACGACCAACTAGAAAAGTTCTCATTGGATTTTCATCTCTTATCAATTAGGATTGGAAAGTACAACATAAATCTTTTTGAAATCCATTTCAAGCGATTAGGGAACTCACCTACCATCGCTTTCATTTGGTATTGTGCTATTGTGGTAATCCATAAATACAATTTATATAATAGCTGAAAGTAAGTTTATAAAAGATAGAGATTACAACTCTCCTCCACTATCGATCTCACAAACAACACGAAAACCAACAAGATTGTTCCTACTGTTTGGCTGGCTCCGGCTTCGACTCGCTGCGCGACAATTTTTGGGGCTGAGGAACCATGAACCGCCACGAAGCAATCGGTATTCCTCATTTTGACTACTCTCATCAGAGTAACTGTACCAAGGATCAGCGCACCATTCCCAGGCATTCCCTACCATTTCATATAAACCAAAAGGATTAGGTGCAAAAGAACCCACAGGTGCCGTTGTTTTATCATCCCATCGACTGCCACAACCCGCACAGTTAGCCCGATTAGAGCCAATTTCATTCCCCCACCAATATTTCGTTTTCGTATTAGCCCGTGCGGCATATTCCCATTGGGCTTCTGTTGGAGTCGGCCAGATTTCTCTTGGGCGAGCCGTCTGAATACGCGGGAGAACGAGAAAAAAAAGACAGAAAAGTTTGCAACCTCGTTCAAAACGTTTTATCTACTCACTCTCGTTTGATTCACTCTCATTTGATTCCTCGCTCACCAACAATGACAAAATCGCTTTTTCCGTTTCTCGCAAACGCATTTCGCCAACTTGTTGCAACACAATATAACCCTCAGTGTCAACAATCGCTGTAAATGGTAATGCACTGACATGGTCGCCAAAACTGATGGCGAGACTAATCGCTTTTTCATCCCCCACTAAAACCGGATAATTAATGCCCATTTTATCAACAGCATTTCGCACCGCATGACGGTTGTCCATCGCAATACCCACAAATTGTAGTCCACGTTCTCCATATTTTTCTTGCAATTTGACAAACATCGGAATTTCTTTGAGACAAGGTGGACACCAAGTCGCCCAAAAATTGACAATCACAATTTTTCCATCCCATTCTGAATTAGCACGGATATTACCCTCCAAATCTGGGAGACTGAAATCTGGGCGACGTACAGGAGACTGATCTTCTGCGGATTGCTGTTCTGGTTCGCAAGCAACAAGTGTTAAAACCAATAAAATTAAATGTGCAAATTTCATCATTGTTGAATAACCATCCTCAAATGTTGGAGAAAATCATCGGCAGACATAAATCCCACTACACGGTAAGCACCTTGTTCTTGCCCATTCTTATCAAAAAACATAATCGCGGGAGGACCAAAAATCCCAAAGCGTTTATACAAAGCCTTATCTTGATCATCATTAGGCGTGACATCAGCCTGCAATAGGACAAAATCAGCAAAGGCTTCCTGCACCCTGGCATCGCCAAAAGTGAAATGTTCCATCTCCTTACAAGAAATACACCAATCCGCATAAAAATCTAATATCACCCGTTTATTCTGAGCCGCAGCCAATTCTCGTTCCAATCCGCTGACACCCTTGATGGGTTTAAACTCGGCTGCCGGCTTAGAGACAGGCGCACTCGAAGTATGGGTGACACTGAGATTATGCAAAGGTTGTAAAGGATTAACATTACCACTGGCTGCGCCAATCATCAACAATACACCATACACTAACAAAATCAACCCGACACCTTTCCACAATTTATGCCAACCAGACACACCCGCACTGAGCTTATCCAAGGCACCCATATAGACTGCCGATACTATTAATAAAGTCGCCCACAATAACATGATCACTTGTCCGGGTATAACTCTTTCAAGCATCCAAATAGCCACCCCTAGCAACATCACGCCAAAAACAGCTTTCACGCTATCCATCCAGCCTCCCGCTTTGGGTAAAAAGTGACCGGCAGAAATACCGACTATAATCAATGGAATACCCATCCCAAGGCTCATCACAAACAAGGCTAATCCACCCAACACTGCGTCGCCCGTTTGAGCGATATACATCAATGCCCCTACCAAGGGCGCGGCAACACAAGGTCCAACAATCAGTGCCGATAAAATACCCATGATTGCGACACCTATTAAAGTGCCACCTTGTTGGCGATTACTAAAATGAGTCAGTTTCGTTTGTAAAGCATTTGGTATTTGCAACTCATAAAAACCAAACATAGACAAAGATAAGACAACAAACACCAACGCAAAACTCGCTAATATCCAAGGATTTTGGAAAGCCGCTTGTAAATTCTCACCCGCTAAGCCTGTCAATACGCCAGCAATCGCGTAGGTAAACGCCATGGCTAATACATAAACCAATGACATAATAAAGGCTCTAGCCATGGTGACTTGTGTACCTTGCCCGACGATAATACTGGACAAAATCGGAATCATCGGAAAAACGCACGGTGTCAAAGACAACAATAATCCCAAACCGAAAAACACCATGATGATGTATAAAACATTAGCATTCGCCAACAAATGCGCTAACTGATCCTGCTCTGACATCACACTACTTTTTCCGAGCTGTAAATCGACCACTTTCGTTGTTGGTGGATAACATAAACCGGCAGTCGCGCAACCCTGATAATTCACACTCAAGGTGACAGCCTGTAAGCCTTCCGTTTTGATGGGTATTGTTATTTCAAGTAGTGGCTGCTTATAAATATGGACATCACCAAACAACGGATCTTTTTCAAGAATACTTGGCGGCAACGC
>LUTY01003154.1 GCA_001640045.1 Candidatus Thiomargarita nelsonii
ACCGCTGGTGAGGTGAGTACGGGTTTAGGATTGTTAATCTGTCAGCAGATCGTCGAGGCACATTTGGGTAAAATATGGGTGGAAAGTGAAGTCGGCGTGGGATCAACGTTTTATGTATCGCTTCCTATTGATTAATTTTTGGATTTATATAGCTTTTCTGGTTCCCACGCGCTAGCGTGGTAACCCAGTCTGGACGCGCCAGCGTCCCGTCTACTCACATCCGCCTCAACACCCTTAATGGCGTGATAATCATGCCATAAAACCAAAATTGATTTATAACAGCCACAATCGCTTTTAACTCGCGGTAACGCCGCCCTGCCAATTGAAACTTTCCCAAACTCTGTTTGCAATGAATTGACGTTTAACATAAAATAATAAAAAAAGAGAGACAAGAGAAACCAAATATGACCAAAAAATTTTCTAAAGAAAATGTTTTAAATTTGTTGCGTCAAGCACTGAATAATACAACAGCAAACTTTCACTCAGAACAATGGGAAGCCATAGAAATTTTAGTCCTTAAGCGGGCACGATTATTAGTTGTGCAGCGCACCGGTTGGGGCAAAAGTATGGTGTATTTTCTTGCAACACGCCTGTTACGGGAACAAGGGGCTGGACCGACTTTATTAGTCTCGCCACTTTTAGCCTTGATGCGTAATCAAATTGAAGCCGCACAGCGTATTAATGTCAAAGCGGCAACAGTCAATTCAACAAATCAAAAAGATTGGCAAATTATACGTGAACAATTATTGCTCAATAACATTGATATCTTATTGATTTCTCCAGAAAGATTAGCCAATGATGATTTTCGTGAAAAAATGTTATTGCCAGTGGCGGATCGCATTGGCTTATTTGTTGTTGATGAAGCGCATTGTATTTCTGATTGGGGGCATGATTTTCGACCCGATTATCGGCGGATTAAACGTATTGTGCAAGCCTTGCCCTCCAATATTCCAGTATTGGCAACCACTGCCACCGCCAATAATCGAGTCGTCGCCGACATTCAAACCCAATTAGGCAAAAATATCAACCTCTTACGTGGCCCATTGGCGCGGACGAGCCTACAATTACAAACGATTCATATACCGACGACGGCTGCACGAATGGCTTGGTTAGCCGAGCATTTACCTCAATTAGCCGGCAGTGGCATTATTTATACCTTAACAGTGCGCGATTCTCAAAGAGTGGCAGAATGGTTGCAAGCTTGTGGTATTGACGCGCATGCCTATCATGCGAATTTAAAAGAAGAACGTGAAAATTTAGAACAAGCCTTGTTGAAAAATCAATTAAAAGCACTGGTGGCGACTTCCGCTTTAGGCATGGGGTTTGATAAACCGGATATGGGATTTGTGATTCATTTTCAACGTCCCGGCTCGGTGGTGCATTATTATCAACAAGTGGGACGGGCTGGACGGGCTTTAGAGCAGGCTTATGGCATTTTATTAAGCGGCGATGAAGATCAACGTATCACCGATTATTTTATTAATACCGCCTTTCCGCCCCAAGCGCATATTAATGAAGTCCTGACTGCCCTCAATCAAGCGGAAGACGGTTTAACCCAGAAACGGCTAAAGAATATATTGCGGGTATGATTCTGCTTGGCTCTGCACCTTGTACTGCAATGGTATTTGTTTGGAGCCAACTCACTAAAGGTGATGCGACTTATACCCTTGTACAGGTATCTCTAAATGATATTGTGATGATATTCGCTTATGCCCCCATCGT
>LUTY01003155.1 GCA_001640045.1 Candidatus Thiomargarita nelsonii
GAGCGGTGCAAACATGCATTCCCACGCAGAGCGTGGGAACGAGGAAACCACTTAAAGGGGGTTTAAATTTGTCGGTACGACTATATGTTATGCTTTTATGCAAGCAGTAGGAATGGTTGTTATGGAAAAAACATTTAAAATACCAAAGCCGTTTATTCATGTTAAATACAATCCACAAAGAATTCCTGGGGTGGAAAACCAAGTTAATTTAAATCTAGGAGCAAACTGTCAAGTGTATGCCTATGAGTTATTAAGGTATTTTGGAAAAAATCCACCCATGTACAGATCAAGTGAATTATGGCGTGATTCTCAATATACAGCAAAAACTAAAAACTACAAAATTCTAGATTTAATGTTATACAATAAAACACCTCAGTCATATGGTGCTCATGTTGGTATATATGTGGGTAATGGAAATGTTTTGCATTTATCCAGTGATATTGGCTATCCCGTCATACAGAAACATGAAGAACTCATTTTACAAGAAAAATATTCTTGTTTTATTGGAGCAAAGAGAGTCATTTCATAGAAAGATGATAAATTATATATAAAAATATAGGCTTATAAAAAGTGAGCGTCCCGCAGAGCGGTGCAAACAAGCATTCCTTTGATCGCGACGGAACGATAAACGTTTCGATGGAGTTTACTGAATCCGAATGACAAGCTTTTACAACGAATTGAGAAATAAACGAATGGGATAGTGTTTTTTTAATTCGTTCATTTCTTAATTAGTTGTACTCAGTACTGAACCACTTTGAACATCCCCTACACATCCTTCGATAAAAATGTCCGAGCCGGTACTTTAATGGGTTCGCTATGCTGAAAAAAATCCGCTTCGACAAAATCAGCATCCATTGTCACTTGAAAAGCATATTTCGCCCCCGTTTTGGCCTGAAACCAAGCTAAGTACGGATTCAATGCCGCCTTCATAGAACTTTTAACTTCGACTAAGAACCAAGGTTTTTGATCTTGTGTCACCCAAAAATCCACTTCCTTTTGATCTTTGGTTCGCAAATAATATAACTCAAATTCACCTAAGCCGATGTCTGTCCACGCATGAACGGCTTTAAGCAAGTGCTTTGCTACAAAATTTTCGGCTTTTGCTCCCTCATCAGAAATGCTTGACCAATCCCATAAATAGGTTTTAGGCTCTTTTCGCAATGCCGTGGCGATATCCCTCCAACACATCCAACCAACGACGGACGGTATCCACCGAAACGCGCAACGGTTTAGCAAGGGTACTGTATTTTGTGACTTGCCCTGCTTGTTTTTCAAATATCGCCCCATCAGACTATCACCGCCTTTTTTGAAAACGTCCATCCGAGCACTGCCGGTGACTAAGATAGCCAGTTGTCTTTCAAATCGGTCAAATAAGCCTTTTAAATATGACTTCCAATGCGAATATTTATGAATTTCATCGAGAACAAGTAATGGAGAATGTGTTTTTAACTGGTTTAAGCCTAAAGCTTCAACCAAGGCGGCTGTCTCACCTAAAATGAGTTGGCGATGCTGGGTGTCATCCCAGTTTAAATATAGAGTCGATTGGAAATGTTGACTAATTTGTTTAGCCAGAGTGGTTTTACCCACTTGCCGAGCACCAGAAACAAAAGCCATTTGTCGATGTTCAGCCAGTTCGTGGGCTAGAATCGCGTGATAGTATCTTTCCATTTTCTTATGCGTCGTAAAATAGTTGTTACTATTTTACGACATATGAGAAATT
>LUTY01003156.1 GCA_001640045.1 Candidatus Thiomargarita nelsonii
GTATCAATCTCAACTGTATCATTGTTCCCCCAATCTCTGTTAGGATCGTTTCCCTCAGAGTTTTCTCTCGACTTTCCGAGATAAACTCCATCGGGATTTACCATCGGCACAATATACCAGATATAATTATCTCTCAAGCCAGAAGCATCAACATTATCTGAAATTAAAAAATCTATCATTCCCTCCAGCATATGAGAGCTTGAAGTTTCCGCAGAATGTTGCCTCCCTACTATGTAAATAATCTTTTTATTACTAACGGGAATAGCTGTATTTGTAATAGTAAGTAAATCAATGTCTCTGCCTTGATAACTTGAACCCAGAATGGTTTTGTCAGCCCATTGACTGGAATTAACCATATCTGCATAACTACTCATATTTTCAGAAGAAAATGGGAAGAAAGTGGCAATCTGTGCTTCCTCACAAGGGAATGTTTTTGTAAATGTATAAGTACCTCCGCTATCAGAAGAGTAACTGTGCTGTGTTAATCGGTTCCAATTTATGCCATCACAACTGTAAATCATTTGATTTTCTCCTGAAGGATCAGCAAGAAATGGAACCTCATCGATATTTGTTATACTTACGGTGACTTCTTGATTTAATATATTAGACATCAGAAAATTTGCCCAATATTTGTAACCAACATTATCTGTGTTTAAAGTCATGTCTACTTCATTACCATTAATAGTGTATGACTCAATGCTTCCGCTATCAAAATTAGCGTTTATCTCTATAGCTTGAGCCCGGACATTTTCTCCATAAAAGAGAGCAAATATAAAAGCTATAGACAGTAATATATGCACAGAGCCTCTTATCGTTATTCCTAAGTTCTTCATTGATAATTCCCCTTATTCTTCACGGTGAATCTTTCTAAGGTGTAAATGGCAAGTGAAAAATGAAACTGCAGGATGCCCTGGCTCCCTGCAGTTTTACTCTTTAGAGGTTAGGATATCCTTATTCTGAATAGACAACTGGAGATTCGAAAACGATGTAGCTGATCTGTTCAGTTGTGTGATTACGCTCAGTGTCTTGGATTTGGTCCTCGTCAACGGCGAGATACAGGGTAGTTGACGTGGCCATGGTGGCACCATAGGTGTAGGACCACCCACCGTTACCGCCATCCATCCCTGCCATGGAAGTTAACGCGACTGAGGGGGCGGAGGTAAAAACGCTATTGAACGTGTATGTATAGGGCGGGCTGTTGGTCACTCCCCGAATTGAATCACCTCCAAGTGCGGCCTCATAGGCAACCCCGCCTATGGAGCCATTACCGGCCTGTGTTTACCGATATTTTGCTGGCTGATGAAATTAATCGCGCTTCCCCCAGAGCACAATCAGCATTGTTGGAAGTCATGGAAGAAAAACAAGTCAGCATAGAAGGTGAAACTCATTCATTAGAAGAATTTTTTGTCATTGCCACACAAAATCCCATTGAATTTCATGGCACTTATCCGCTACCCGAAGCACAAATGGATCGCTTTGCGATGCGTTTTAGCTTAGGTTATGTCAGTGCCGAGGAAGAAGTTAACATTCTCGATATGGTGCAACAGAGTGTCACCGCTTGTGCCAATCGAGACGATATTCAAAAACTGAGGCAAGCTGTTCAAACTGTACGTGTCAGTCAAGAATTAAAACACTATATAGTTAACATAGTCAGAGAAACTCGCAATTATCCACATATCAAAGTTGGAGCGAGTCCACGGGCATCGTTGACTTTGAT
>LUTY01003157.1 GCA_001640045.1 Candidatus Thiomargarita nelsonii
AAGCCCTTAGCCAAAAAGCGACTATAACCTTGTTTATTGGTGCGATCAAAATAGGCTAAATCATTGCCAGTGCTGCTGATAATAGCACGATTGGTTTACGAGAGAATTCAAGGAATAAATCCAAATGTGTATGTAGGATGGGCAACGTGTTTTTGTTGCCCACAGATTTCAAACAGGCTCTAACTCTGTTGTTTTCGTCGTTTAAGGTAAGCCTCAATTTCTTCTAGTTTCAAGCCCATTAACCGTTCTTCTGGTTTCAAACCAATTAACCGTTCTTCTGGTTTTAAGCCCATTAACCGTTCTTCTGGTTTTAAGCCTTTTAACCGAACTTCGAGTGATGTATTTGAAAGAACTTCATCAAGCTCTTCTTGTGTAAAAAGGCTTGTTCCCCAAAATTTACCTATTGCCTTGATATCTTCACGGCTTAGTTCAAGTGTCATGTCATCATCTCCTTTTGTTGAGATTAGTCGCCATAATTCGGCCATAAACTCTTGAAAAGGTCTTTGTATCTGCTTAAAGCCTTTCTCTTTCAAAAGTTTAAAGGCTTTAATTTTTTTGCTTTTTTTGCTGGCTAAACAGGTTACCCATGCATTGTGAAGTTCATTTCGTAACTCATTAAGGGATATCAGTGTGATATGATTGTATGCAGTATTTGTACTTTGATAAATTCCGGGTTGTACTTGGACTGTATATCCGTGTTGCTCCCTATTGGCTTTTTGTGGTTGTTTTGCACACATCACAAACGTTTGTATTTCGTCATCGCTTATTTTTTGTGAGCGTTTATATGAGTATTCATACCACGAGGTTTGGATAAATGTGTTTTTGTTGAGGGATTCAGTCGCTTTAAATTCTATTAAAACGTATTTCGTTTTGCTATCTCTAATCCCGTCGGGTAATCGCTCCCGTTGTTCTTTTGTCCAATTTTCCGAATCGGTTCTTAACAGTATGATATCCGCTTCGGGTAGTTTTTTTACTACCTTAACATCGGTTGAAACGTTTATCTTTACTGGGGTTAATAAAAACTCAAATAGTCTACCTAAAATATTATGCCAGTAGGTTTTTTCATTGTTGTCTTCATTATCCATTATGTTTACTCTGTTGGTTAATTTTGCATAAAATACTCTATTAAATAATTTAAATCAAGCCTTATTTTGGATGTATTCAACTTTATCAACCTTGCCAACCATCCATTGACATTAAACTCAACAACAATAATCGTGTCACAGGTGATAAAGTGGTCATTAACGCTCAAATCAAAGGTCCCGGTAGCTCCGACTCATCATGCGAGCAAACTAAAGTTGAACAAAAAGTCTGGGTGAAATTACCTAACGACACTGTAATACCTCTGATTGATCCATTTACCGTACTGACTTTATTGCCCTTCGATTCGATTGATACCAAGATTTTTGAATACGTCTTTAGCGGTGCTGAGCCGATTGGATCGTATCAAATTGGTGGCAGGCGACGGCTAAGTTCAGTGGCTAGCCAACCGTACCGATATTGAAGTTTTAAGGTTTAGTCAGTAAATCAGTGTAGGAAGAGTAGAAATTTGCTACTTAGCCTCTTAGTCGAAGCTAAAGAGGTTTTGCAATCGATCATGCAAGAACATGGTTTACAAGCTCGTTCATTTCCTGAAATAGGAGATCAACATCAAGTGTTTTTATCTGGTTCCCACGCGCCGGCGTGGGAACCAGAAATTGAACAGCCAACAAATTTG
>LUTY01003158.1 GCA_001640045.1 Candidatus Thiomargarita nelsonii
CGCTGATTGTCTTTGAAAAATCGGGTAAAGTTTCAGGTTTGCCCGCCTCCATATAGCGACTTTCCCCCTCTCGTCGTGTGACATTTTCATAAACGCCATCATCTCGCTTGACTAGTTTGGTAAAACCAAGATCGCGAATTTCTGCGTTGGTTTTCGAGATATTGATACCCACGCGAGAAATACGTTTTCGCACGGGCTCAAAGCAATTGGGGCATTGTGTGAATGGTTCATCATGAATTGATTGTTTTTTCTCGAATATTTTACCAAATGAACAGGGTTCCCCTAAGTGTTCGTATTCGTAAATCGGCATAGTAGGTGGACTCCTAAAGTCTGATATCAATACCAACCGCTTGTGCCAATTCGACAAAATTTGGAAAAGAGGTGGCGACATTGGCGCAATCTTCAATAGTAATTGTATCGTTAGCACGTAACGCCGCTATTGTAAACGCCATGGCGACACGGTGATCGCCGTGACTATTGACGACACCGCCCCGTATTTGTCCTCCTTGTATTATCATGCCATCAGGTGTCGGTTGTGCGTCTATACCGAGAGCCCGCAAGCCCTCTGCCATCACTTGAATACGGTCACTTTCCTTGACGCGCAATTCTTGGGCACCGGTTAATACCGTTTCCCCCGCAGCACAAGCAGCCGCGATAAATAATACCGGAAATTCATCTATGGCTAAAGGGACTTGTTCTTTAGGAATATCAATGCCATGCAACTGGCTAGCACAGACACGAATATCAGCCACTGGCTCAAAGCCAACTTTGCGCTGATTATGCAAACTAATGTCAGCCCCCATTTGTCGCAAAATGTTTATGACACCCATGCGAGTTGGATTAATACCAACATGCTCTAATAATACATCAGCACTTTGAGCAATACTCGCGCCCACCATGAAAAACGCAGCGGAGGAAATATCGGCGGGTACTTCAATTGAGTTTGCCTGTAATTTGCCACCGCCTTGTAAACAGACGCGCAAACCTTCTCGTTGAACCGGGTAGCCAAACCCTGCCAACATACGCTCTGTATGATCACGGGTAGGTGCCGGTGCTGTCACGCAAGTCGTACCTTCAGCATATAAACCCGCTAGTAACAAGCAGGATTCTACTTGGGCACTGGCAACAGGCAGGGTGTAGTTTATCCCTTGCAAGCGTTGCCCTCCATGAACTTTTAAGGGCGGCATCCCCTTTTCAGTCGTCTCAATCCATGCCCCCATTGTGCTCAAGGGCTCAGTGACACGGCGCATGGGGCGGCGCGACAGTGAGGCATCTCCGCCCATTTCTACCGAAAACGCTTGACCAGCCATTAATCCCGATAACAAGCGCATTGAGGTACCAGAATTACCTAAATATAAGGGGGCTGATGGTGCTTGCAAGCCATGCAATCCCACGCCATGTATAGTCACTTCTCCCTGGTAAGCTCTCTCAATAGATACTCCCATCGCTTGAAATGCTGCCAGTGTCGCCAAAGTATCCTCACCCTCTAAAAAGCCATTAACATGCGTAGTGCCGTGGGTGCTTAGGGCACCTAACATAATGGCACGATGAGAAATAGATTTATCGCCAGGGACGCGGAGTGTCCCATGTAATTTGCCGCCTGGATTGACTATAAATGTTTGTGTCATCTGAAATTTATTGAGCAGGAGTGCAAGGCGTACCTTGCACAAATTGATCGCGAGCCGTTTTGGCACGAGTGAAAATGTCTTCAATA
>LUTY01003159.1 GCA_001640045.1 Candidatus Thiomargarita nelsonii
CTTTGCTTTTGTCAACCTTTCACTCGCATTCAGACAATTATAAAAATGTTTTTTATAGCGTAGGTGGTGGTGCAAAAAATGCCGCTTGGACCCAAATACGGCAAAATCGGCTTGGGTGCCTAATGCAACAAGCTCGGCTTATGGCGCGGCTTTATTGGCGAAACGCGGGTTTTTACCGTTATAGGACGCGGAGCGTCCAAGCAGGCATTCCTTTGCTCCGCGTGGGAACGAGAAATCACCACATGCCTTCTATTTCATCTCAAACGTCACCTCCCCCGTCACCCATTCAATATTTTGCACCCGCGATAAGCCCCGTTCTCCATACGCCGCATTCACCAAAAGTTGCTCTAAGGGATTCAATTTGGGCGCATCATCATTACGTTGGCTAAAAACTTCCTGTTCTAACAACAACACATTAATTGGGCGAGTGCTGGCGATCAATTTAATGATTTCTTCTCCAGCTTGATCCACCTTAAACAGGACGTCATAATTCAAATCCCGCTTTTCTCCCGCCTTGAGAAGGGCAGATTCCTTTTCCGGTTTTGGATCGGGAAAAATCGCATAAATAGCACCGTCGAGACTCAAATTGATGAGGTAAAAATAATAATCTTGATCAGATTGATTGTACAAAGTGAAAGTGAGAATATCGTTTTTATTCAAAGTTTCAATATCCCGCAAAGGATATGGTCCCTTCTTGCGATACAAAGCTAAATTATGCGGCAACTGCACACAAGTCTCTCTTGTTGAACAACTTTTAACCGGCGTATGGATATAGCTTTGCACCACGACTGGTAAAGTCGTACCAAGTGGACGACTCTGGAGTACTTTAATCTCACGGATACGCGCCAATTTATTCAAATTTTCCACTAACAATTTAAGACCTCTGCTTGAATCACTAAATTGAATTTGCAGATTGTCATATAACAAACGTTGTTCAGGCGTGAGTACCCATAATTCAGGTGGTTGATTAGAAAATGATTTTGGCAAAGCATCCTCATCATTTTCATAAATGGGCTCCCCATTGACCCGTTTGGGGCGCAATAGGTGCAAACGCAGATCGGTATTATACGGATCATCCGTGAGAATGTAGCCGGGGATAGATTGTAAACCCGTCTCAGGATCAGGATAAAAGGCGGCTTTTATGCTTTGTAACAGTGCTTTTTCCTTGGGATAGTCAGCCGAAAGGTAGACTTTGATGGGTTCAAAATGATAAGCATGGTCTTTTTCTATCACTACGTCACCCGCTTGGAACGTACCTTGGAGCGTTTTGCCAACACTTTTAAACGCTTCAACGTCGGTGATTTCAAGGCGGGCAGATTGGGACGAGTGATAGATAGAGCCGACAGTCACACCCGCCACCGCGCCGGCTTGAATTTCCACCCTTTGACCTTTCACATCAATCACCGAAACCGTTTGTACCAGTGGCGCAAAATCTGCCTTAAAAACTGGTCTATTTTGTTCACCTTCGATCTGTGGCGTTTGTGCTTGTCCACGCTCTAAGATGACGGGGGTATGAGCCCGTTTAAATACATTTGCCCAAGTCTCTCCCACTTGCGCCTCTCGTAAAGCTTTAGCCCAGTGCCAAGTGAATAGTCCATAGTGTTTGCCATCATCTCCAGTCGTCTCCGCCGCTAAATCCTTGTCCTGTGCCGCGCCGGCACAAATCGGCACGATGCGCGTCACCGATGAAATTGATGCTCTCCGCACGCTC
>LUTY01003160.1 GCA_001640045.1 Candidatus Thiomargarita nelsonii
AGGGAAAAATAATTTGCTCACGGATACCCAAACTATAATTACCCCGTCCATCAAAAGCTTTAGCACTAAAGCCACGAAAATCTCGAATACGAGGTATAGCAATACTAATGAGCCTATCAAAAAACTCATACATGCGATCGCGACGCAAATTAACCTTACAACCAATCGGCCAACCTTGACGAATTTTAAAATTAGAAATGGACTGACGTGCCTTAGTGACAATGGGCTTTTGTCCTGCGATTGCCGTCATATCAGCAACAGCGCGTTCAATCACTTTTTTATCACCCACCGCTTCACCAATACCCATATTCAGAGTTATTTGCTCAAGTTTTGGCACCTGCATAATACTTTGGTAACCAAATTGTTGCATTAATTGTGATACGATTGTATCACGATAATAAGTTTGTAATCTTGTCATTATTATATTCGATCCTAAATCAGTCGCGGCGCACAGGGTACTCAATTTTAACAAATTAGTCAAATTGAATTTTTGTCATCACGACAGACCAACGAGCTATACCAAGGGGGTTGCAAAAAGCCCGCAGTTCACCAATGTCTTGTTGGGGCTCTTTAGCCGTTCAAAAATGGTCTAGTAAAAAAATTGAATAAGTGATATATTCCAACCAAAATTTAATCTATACGCATGAGCCGCTATAAATAGCTTATGTATACTATATACAAATTTATAATGTTTTTTGATAAAATAATCGCATTAAGGCAACCAATACATTGGCCAAAAAAAGCTTTTTTATCGTAAGTGATTAATTTAAAATATTTTTTATGTTAAAATGCGCTGCTCATTTCGACCAACGTGAGAAATATTAATAAGTTCAATACCTGATAGATTTATCGCCCCATTTGAAATGACGGAGTGATTTGGCGAAGGTATTGAGGCAACAATATGGTAATTTAAAATAATGCAATTGTTACCCAACCAAAGACAACAAATAAAACAATATGTAGGTTTTCCAGTTGGTTTTGACCAAGGCTCATCTTACACTGCCCTTGCGTATGCCAAATTAGAAGAAAATAGTGGTGTTTTAACAGTAAAAGTTATTAATAAGCCCTCTTACATTGGTTATGGTGTGAGTTCTGTTGAAACGCTTTTGGGGGAACAGGCTACTGAAGATTCTGAAATCACGGTTTTTCCTGATGATGAACGAGAAATGACCTTCACTGTTGGTCGTGAATCGTTTTCCAATGAAAATCCCATAGGTATTGAGCGCATAAGTCGCATTCGGGCGGCTATGTTCCAACATTTTGCCGCTCATTTAGCTGACTTTAGCGGACAAGAAGTTTCTATCACACAAAGTGTGCCAACCAATTTGTATTATCAACGGAGTACCAAGGACGGAATTAGGAGTCGGAACCAATCATTAATAAATGCCGCACAAAATGCTATTATGGCGAATACAAGGATTGTGATTACAGAAGATAGTGAAACTCGTCATGAAATCACGCCTGCCAAAATCAAAAACTCAGATGGCTTTGGGGCGAATGACGCTGGCAAAACCCAAATATTTGGAGTGACAACTATTTCAGAAGCGACGGCTCACGTTTGGAATCGCATTTTGTGGAATTCAGGATTTGACGGTGAGATCGTCGGAAAAAATGTTTTAATGCCAAAAACGGATTATTTAGTTTTAGACATTGGTGGAAACACAACTGATTATAGTATATTCAGACTATCTAAGGGTGATATTCAGTATG
>LUTY01003161.1 GCA_001640045.1 Candidatus Thiomargarita nelsonii
TGGCGGGTGGGATGTCAACAAAATGTTATTTTTCCAAAATTCCCACCAAAATGACTCAACATTGGGTTTGCCCAATTTGTTCAGTAATCAACAACGAATAGAATTCTCGCAATTCAATGCCGGCATCAACATTGAGCGGCATGTGACTAGTTTTATACTAAAAACTCTGTTACCGGTCCTATTTCTAATTGCGTTGGGCTATTTTTCATTTTTTCTAACCGCATTTGCTCCGAAATTGGCCATAGGTACCAATTTGATATTGGCAACCTCACTTTTTCATTTGAAACTGTCTTCAGATTTGGCGAATATTGATTACATCATTTTGATCGAGTACTTTTTTTATCTGGTTTATATGTTGGCCCTTTTTGTTATTTTAGTTGCCCTGTTTTATCACCTGGGTGAAGGCAAAGAGGATGAAAAAACTGAACTGCTCCTCAAGCGTACTAATTTGTTTGGCAAGATATTTTATCCAATTATTCTTTTTGGTGGTATTGCTGCGATAATTTATAGTAGTAGTTAGTAGCACTCATCCAGTCCACTCCAGTCCACTCCAGTACAACAGATTGACGGAATAAACAGCGTTTATTCCGTTAATCCGTTGTACTCGCCTTAAAATTTATACGACTTATTTGTGAGTACAACTTAAAGGAAATCAAAATGCCAAGAATGACAGCACTGATGTTAATTGTAATTGGGATGATTTTAATTCCAACGCTACAAGCAGTCGAGGATGAGAAAGTCGTCAAACTCTTATTTTGCTACGACAGTCCAAACTCAGACTACTGTCTTGCCGAACAGATTTTAAAATTGAAACGGCAAATTGACGATTTGAAACGGCAAGATGGCAAATTGAAACAGCAAGATGGCAAATTGAAACAGCAAGATGGCGCGTTAGAATCCTCGATTCAAGCGCAGCAACAGACTCTCTCCGCGCAGCAAGAAACCATCCAAAGCTTGAAAGATGAAATAGCTCTATTGGAGAGCAAGCATGGTAAGCTCAATGAACACGTTGTGGCGTTAGAAACGACGGTTAAAGCGCAAAAAAAGACTCTATCCGCGCAGCGACAAACCATCAAAAGCTTGGAGGATAGGGTAACTACCTTGGAGAACAAGCTGTATCGCTATATAGATAATGGTGATGGCACAGTCACAGATAACCGGACGGGACTGATCTGGCTGAAAAATGCCAATTGTTTTGGTAGGCAAACTTGGAAAAAAGCCATGCGAAGCGTCAAAAACCTCGCTACTGGACAATGTGGCTTGAGTGACGGTTCGAGGGCAGGCGAATGGCGTTTACCTACCAAAGATGAGTGGAGAGCGATGACGGACAAGGGATATAAAAAACTGGCACTTTCCAACGCAGCGGGTACGGAGCAATGGAAGGAGGGTGATGCGTTTTCGGGTGTGCAGTCGTCCAGGTACTGGTCGTCTACCACGCGCGCGAACTTCAGGACATACGCATGGTACGTGAACTTCTACGACGGCTACGTGAACTTCAACAACAAGGATAATACGAATCATGTATGGGCCATCCGAGGCGGAGAATAGACATTATCGGAAATAAGTTTATAGGCTCGTAGTAGGCGATTTATCAACCCCCCCCTTATTTGGCACCGAAAAGGCGATAAATCGCTGAACGCAGAGCCCGTCTATTTTTTTATGAAAGCCTATAGCTCACGGCAGTCCAAATCTCAAATAAATCCTATTT
>LUTY01003162.1 GCA_001640045.1 Candidatus Thiomargarita nelsonii
TGTTTATCACATCACCGTTGACAGTCAATGTGTAGTTTGTAGTTATGCCCTGTTTCTCCAAGACACTTCCTGCGGTAACTACCATTCCTGCAACAATAGTTGAAATATTGATCCGCACAGTCCCATTAATCTCCACCACATCATCTTCATCAGGCACACGCCCTTCCACCCAAGTATCAACACTATTCCAATAACCCCCTCCAGACACAGCATGAATAGTAGGAACAAGAGGCGGCGGCGGATTATCATCAACACCAGTCCCTGTCAGTGATACATCAAATTGTGGCGTATCAGGATCATTAGAGACAATCGAAAGCGTTGCTTGTTTTAAACCAAGCGATTGTGGAGAAAATACACCTTCAACCGTGCAAGTCTCCGATGGTATGATTGTTTCAGCAGAACAACTATCGTTTTGGAGACTAAAATCGGAAACATTGCCACCCGTCAAAGTCACGCTGGTGATTTCAAGATCAACATCACCGACATTGGAAATCGTGAAAGTTTGAGGCGATGAGGAATTGCCCACAATGAGACTGCCAAAATTATGGCTGCTTGGATTGACTGAAATATCAGGATCACCAGTACTGGTAGTACCACCACGCACCAGTAAGACAAAAGTGTTACTCGTTTTATCTATTTCAGCCGTACCACCTGTCCACAAACTGACTCGCCATGCCATGTTAGTATCGGTCGCATAAGTCGAGGATGACCAATGGGCACCAGACTGAACATTTTGGAAAGGATGTCCAGACGGCAATGCCGGAGCATTTTGTGAAAAATCAATCAAGCTATAAAGTTCCTTTCTATTAGGCAATCGCCAATCACTATAAGAACCCTCATAATCAGCACAATTTTCGGCAGCCGCTGTCAACGCACTTTGCCAAGAGGCAGTCCCTAGACAACTAGCATCATTTAACCACATTAAGCTAGTGAGATTATCCGTGATCGTGCCATTGCCATTATCGGTAAATCTTGAATCAGACCAAGGAACACCCGTTTGCCAATAGCCATCATCTTCACCATAATAGGTGGCCAATTGCCCAGTATTCCATAATTGTGCCGGTTCAGCAGTCGTACCGCGTACCGCCCAAATAGAGTTTGATGCAACATTTTTGGTCGGATTACCCAAATCACCATTGGCCATTTTGACAATATATGCCGCAGTGTTTATGTTAGATAGCGTAGTTGAAGACCAATAGTCAGCGGCTTGGACATTGATAAAGCCTTGTCCATTGAGCCAATCGGCTGGAATTGATACTCCGACATTGACCAGACTTTCAAGCTCATTGATATTTGGGAGTCGCCAATCTGGATAGGTAGCGGTATAATCCGTGCAATTATCAGCGGCGGGATTATAGTTAAAATCTGATACTTTATCTAAGGCTTCTTGCCAGAAATCAGAGCCAAGGCAATCGGCTTGTTTCAGCCACATCAATCCGGTGAGATTATCCGTGATGGTGCCATCCCCATTGTCGGCAAATCTAGGAGTCGGCCATTCAACACCCGCTTGAATATCACCGTCGTCTCCAGTTTCATAAACGGTGGATTGGCCGGTGGTTGGTAAGTTTATGGGTAACTCAGGAGGTAAGCGAAAATTTGCCACGGTAAAGGCTGTATTATTGAGTGACTTGGTATTAAACGCCGATTGAGGATCAGTATCTATAATTCCAGTAGGTTGACCATTGTAATCAACATTTGGATTTGACCA
>LUTY01003163.1 GCA_001640045.1 Candidatus Thiomargarita nelsonii
TCATCTCCTTCAACTTCCAAAGCAATCTGCGGCAAACTTTCGGTGGCATGACCAGCGTGTCGGAGGAAAATACCTTGCTGTGCGTAATACTAATCCGCTATTGGAAAAATAGGTTATAATCGTGCAAGGTGCGCCTGGAACGCCGTTAATTTTTGAAAACGATGCTCTACATCGCTTTGCGACTGAACAAACTTGTACATATAATACGGCAGCCTTGGGGGGGAATGCGACATTATTTTCCTTGTAGTTTTTCGAGTGTGTCCCACCTACCCAACCGTAGTGTTTCTGAAAAGGGGTGGTGGTTAATAGATGTTCCATCCGAGATATTTGATAGCCTGATAAAGGGACAAAAAATTGGCATGGTTCAAAAATCAGCTATTTAGAGATTCAAATATCACAGACAAAAGGATGTCCTCCTCCAAATAGAGTTGAATGGGTCTATTAGATAACCATTAGTATAATTTTAATTTATATAAAAAAAAATTATTTTTAATAAGGGATAATATATGTCATTTAGCAAACGTGCTGATGCAATCAGAATAACCATTACTGACTCACGTCATGTAACAGACGAACTTGCAGAGTATGCTCTTTCCTTGGTTAAAAACCCTGAGACTCGTTTTAAACCAACTCGGATAAATGAAGAATTTTATTGGATACCTTTAGATTGTAGTATTGAGCAATCTATTCACAGTCAACCAAGACAACCCATCTTGGATGTGCATAATCGTGAAATTTATAGGTCAATGCTTATTTTTTTAGATCATGTCTATGTCTCACCTGAACATAAACAGGCAGCGATAACAATCCTTGCTGAAACGCTTACAGCCTACAGTTTATCCAAAAGGTTATATACCTTGGATGACTTTGGTGCCTTAGCAAATATTGAAGGCGATGGTGATATACCATCGGGAGGTATAATCTTAAAAAGCTACGGACCCTTTGATGATGGGTCACTTGACCTCCAAGATTTCAAAAATCATGTTGAAAGCCTTGTTTATAATTACACGAAGTACAATCATGAAAGTAATGTTTGGGAGTCTAAAACCTCTTCCAAGCAACCTTTCTATCACGATCCTGATAAAGTCGCTTATTCCAAAAGACAGAAAGATACTGGTGGAAATGAAGGATGTTTCATCGCGACTGCCGTGTATAAATCATATGATGCACCAGAAGTGATAACTCTCAGAGCGTTTAGAGACAATATTTTGAAGAAAAGTTTGTTAGGAAAGATGTCCGTTCGGTTCTACTACAAAGTATCTCCTTCCATTGCGGGTGTATTAGGCGAAAGTATTTTTATGAGAAACGTCTTGAAATATACTGTGCTTAATCCAATGGTTGGATTTCTTAAAAAGATCATGAGTGAATAGTGTCACGGTGCGATTGGAGTCATAATGGACATCCATGTCCATTACGACATCGCACTGCGTCACACATTTTTTGCCCTGGCACGTTCGCCGTTCACGCAGCACTTCTTTCCTGATGAATTCAAGCGCAGCTACCTAACCCATTGCTAATCTCATTGATTCCTAAGATAAATCATTTGCATGAGCCATTTTTTGACTCTTGCAAATTGCAGTTTAAATAAATTAATAATATTAAAAATCAATGTATTATATAAATATCGCCGTTGGATAGGTGGGACACACCCAGTTTTTCTCGTTCCCACGCGGCGCAAAGGAATGCCTGAGTGGACGCTCCGC